>CAMZEO010000183.1 GCA_947305735.1 uncultured Planctomycetales bacterium
CCTTTACCGCGTCGGACGTCGTCGTCAAAGACGCGCTCGGCGCGACCGTCGCGACTCAAAATCCGCAATCCTTCAACGGAAACGCCTCGACCTTCCGCGTTTTCTTCGCCGACGACGTTCTTCCGGACGGAACTTACTCGATCGAAATCGGACCGGACGTCCGCAACGCGAGCGGCGTCGAGATGAATCAGAACGGAGTCGAGCCCAACGGCGAGACGACCGACAAATTCGTCGGTTCCTTTACGATCGCGACGCCCGATCTGGCGATCGCCGTCGCCGCGAACGCGATCCCCGCGACCGGCGAACTTGGAACCGTCATGCAATTCGACTACTCCGTCCCGAACGTCGGAACCGCCGACGCGATCGGAGGCTGGAAAGACGAGGTCTACCTTTCCAAAACCGCGACGCTTTCGGACGACGCCTGTCTCCTGACGACCGTCTCGAACGGCGCGAGCGCGCCCTACGCCGTCGGACTCGCCGCCGGCGAGACCTTGACGAAAACCGCGCGGTTCGTTCTTCCTCTGGACAACGTCGAATGGACGCCGGGCGACTACTATCTTATCGTCGTCGTCGACGCGAATTCGAGCGTCTTCGAGCCGTCCGACGCGAACGACGTCTTCGTTTCCAATAAAATAACGCTGTCGTATCCGCCGCTCGCGGATCTTCGGGTCTCGTCGTTGAGCGCGCCCGCGACCGCGACGGCGGGAGACGTCGTCGAGCTCGTCTGGGACGAGGTCAACGCGGGGGCTCGCGCGGCGTCCGAAGCGCGCCGCGACGCGATCTATATTTCGAGCGACGGAACGCTCGCGAACGCGACGCTTCTCAAGACGGTTCGCCGAGCCGACGTCGTCGGGCCGGGCGAGTCGATTCGGCGTCGCGAGACGGCGACGATTCCGTCGACCGGCTGGACCGGCTCCGTCTATTTCGTCGTCGTCGCCGATTACGAAAACGCGGTTCCGGAAGCGAACGTCGAGAACGACGTCGCGGCGACGTCGACGCCGACGGCGCTTTCGCAGAAGTTGAATATTAGTTTCAGTCAATCGACGGTCGACGAGGGAACGTCGAACGTTCGCGGCGTCGTTTCGCGAACGGGCGATCTTTCTCAGCCGCTGGTCGTCTCGATTTCCTCGAGCGACGCGACGGAACTTGCCGCGACGGACTCCGTTACGATTCCGGCGGGTCAGTCGTCGGCGCCTTTCTTCTACTCGGCGCTCCGCGATTCCGCTTACGACGAAGACGCCTACGTCGAGCTGACGTTCTCCGCCGAGGGATTCGCGCCGCAAACGGGAACGATTCTCGTCAAAAACGTCGACGTTCCGAAACTTTCGCTCTTCGCGTCGAAGTTGTCGGCGACCGAAGGGGAGGAGATTTTCCTGACGATCTCGCGCAATTACGTTACCGACCGACCGATTACAGTCCGCCTTGCTTCCTCGCGCGCCTCGCAGCTGAATCTGCCGTCGAGCGTCGAGATTCCCGCGAACGAAAGCTCCGTTACGATCGCGTTGACCGCCGTCGACGACGACAAGCCCGAGAGCGACGAAGACGTCGCGATCACCGCGACGAGTCCGACCTTTACGTCGGCGACCGCGACGATAACGATCCTCGACGACGACGAGCCGACGATCGCGATTCAACTCGATTCGGAAACGGTTCTCGAGGGCGTCGGCGGCAACGCGTTCGTCGGAACGGTAAGCCGCGCGGAAGCCGCGACGAGCGCCCTGCGCGTCCGTCTGACGAGTTCGAATCCGTCGAAAATCGCGGTTCCCAAAGAAATCACGATCCCCGCGGGCAAGACGAGCGCGACGTTCTACGGGGCGTCCTACGACAACGGCGCCGTCGACGGCGAAGTCGTCGTAACGATCACGGCGACGGGCGTTTTGGAGAACTGCGACTGCTCGATGAGCTCCGTTTCGACGGGCGTCGCGTCGACGACGATTCGCGTTCTCGACGACGACGGCGCGCTCCTGACCGTTCGTCTGAGCAAGGGGGTCCTTTCGGCGGGCGAGGCGAACGCGGCGACGCTTACCGTCTCGCGCAATACGTCGACCGACGAAGAGCTCGTCGTGACGCTCGCGTCGTCCGATCCGATCGTCTCGGTTCCCGCGACGCTGACGATTCCCGCCGGAAGCGCGTCGGCGACGGCGATCGTTTCGACGACCGACGAACTCGTCGGGCAAATCTCGGCGACGATCACGGCGACGATCACGGCGAGCGCTCCCGACTTTACGTCCGGAACCGCCAAAGCGCGCGTCTCCGAAGCGCTTCTTCCCGACCTGCGCCCCGCGAACGTCGAAGCGGTTCAGAACGAAACGGATCTCGAATCGTTCGAGGTTTCTTATTACGTCGTCAACGACGGTCGCGCCGAAACGTCCGGCTCCTGGAAGGAACTGGTTTGGATCTCGACCAAGCCTACGCTCGATTCCGACGCGCGGCTCGTCGCGACGTTTACGCGAACCGACGTTATCGGAACCTCCGAGGGCGCGAATTCGGTCTATCGTTCCTTCGCGTGTTCCCCCGGCGGCGTCGGCGATTCGATCTACTGGATCGTCTCCGTCGATTCCGAGGACTCGATAACCGAGCTGATTGAAACGAACAACGTCGCGTCGAGCGGCGAACGGAACTACGTTCCTCCTTACGCGGCGGTCGTTCAGACGGACGTCGAGAAGGCGGATCCGTCGAATTCGATCCCGCTCTACGGCTACGCGTACGACGTGAACACGGGCGAGCGGGTCGGCGGCGTCGACGTGTCGATCGATATCGTCAACGGCTCGTTCAAGCGGACGATTACCGCGACGACCGAGGCGGACGGCTCGTTCCGAGCCGTCTGGACGCCGCTGGCGACGGAAGTCGGCAGCTATACGGTCGGCGCGCGCCGCCCCGGCGACGCGAACGCGCCCGTTCAGGATCATTTCAGCCTGATGAAGCTGAGTCTCGACAAAACCAGAGCGGCGTTCAACGTTTCCGTCGGTCGAACGGTTTCCGGCTCCTTCGTCGTGAGCAACAGGACGGGCGAGCCGATCACGGATCTGGCGGCGCGAATCGAGGGGCTCGCGGAGAATATTCGGCTCGACGTCAACTTCTCTTCGACGACGATTCCCGCGAACGGCTCCGCGACCGTGACGCTGACGGCGACGGCTCTGAACGCGGACGTTCGCGCCTCGCTCGCGACGCTGCGTCTGACGAGCGCGGAAACGGACGCCGCGGAAGTTTCGCTCGGCTTCAACGTCTATCCTTCTTACGCGGTTCTGACGACCGACAAGCCGACGCTTTCGACGTCGATGACGGTCGGCAAGCAAAAGATCGTCGAATTCGAGATCTGCAACGAGAGCGGGGTGGAAAGCGGACCGATAACGGTCGACTTGCCCGTCGACCTGGCGTGGCTGTCGTGCGTCAACGGAACGACGCTCGACTCGCTCGCGCCGGGCGAAGCGCGAACGGTTCAGTTGCTCCTGAATCCCGACGCGGATCTTGATCTTCAAATGTATCAGGGTCGTCTCGTTCTCCGTTACGGGAACGCGGGACTTGGAATCGACTTCCATTTCCGAGCGAAGAGCGACGCGACCGCCGATCTCGCCGTCAAAGCGACCGACGAATGGACGTATTATACGGAGGACGGCCCCGCGCTTGCCGGCGCGAAAGTGAAAGTCGTCGACTCGCTTACCCAACAGGTCGTCTCGACCGGAACGACGGGCGAGACGGGGCTTTGGAACGTCGTCGGGCTCGCCGAGGGCTATTACGATATTTACGTCGACGCCGAGAAGCACAATAATTTCCATACGACGATCTATCTCGACGAAGATCAGACTTGCGAAGCGTTCCTGCAAATGCAGACGGTGCGCTACGAGTGGACGGTTACTCCGACGACGATCGAGGACGAGTACGACATTACGATCGAAACGATTTTCGAGACGAACGTCCCGGCGCCGGTTATTACGGTGACGCCGTCGCTCGTCGACGTCAGCGACATGGAGATCGGCGAATTTCGACAGGTCGACTTCACGATTGAAAACAAAGGCTGGATCGCCGTTTACGAGCTGAGGCCGGAGTTTGCCGCCGGCTCCGTTTACAGGGACTACGTCGTCACGCCGCTGGTCGATTGCGTCGACGTCCTGTCCGCGAAGTCGAGTTGCGTCATTCCCGTTATCTTCGAGAAGATTTCGCCCGCGTCGAACGCCGTCGACGACGAAGCCGACGCCGCCGAAGACTCCGGCGCGTCTCAAACGAGCGCGCGAGGAATCGCGATGAACGACGTCGTCTTCGAAGGACCGGGCGTCTCGAACGTTCCAAACGTCTCGACGTCCGTCTCGAACGGCGACCCGATCGCGACGACCGGCGACTACGCGTGCAACTTCACGCTTTACTTCGACGGCTGGTATACCTGCGGCTCCAAACGCTGGGTCGAGACTTCGGCGACGATTATTACCGGGTGGACTTGCGGCGGCTCCTACTACTGGACGCCGACCGGCGGAATCTGGGGCGACTGGGGCTGGGGCGACTCTTCTTCTTCTTTCGTCACGTCCGTTTCCACGAGAACGGCGTGCGATCCGTGCGTTTCCGAGATTTGGGCGAAAGCCGTTCCGGGACTGACCGACGTCTGCGCGGCGGGGAGCGTCTACGCGAGCGCGCTGGACGTTTACGACGCGATAAAGACGCGCGGCGACGTGATCGGCGCGAGTCTCGACGTCGCCGGACGTTTCGCCGGCAACGTCTATCTGAAGGCTTACGACTACGCCGTCGCGCTGGTTCAAAAAGGCTACGAATGTTACGGCTGGGGCCCCGAGCTTCCGACGATTCTCGGCGGAACCTCGCTCGGCTCGGCTCTTTCCGGAGAAGTCGTCGGGTCGCGCCATTACCTCAAGGCGGCGATCGACGCCGTCGCGACCTACGGCGAGCAAATCAAGGAGTCGACCGCGTGGCTGGCGGACGTCTACGGCGACGAAGCGCTCTTCGACGCGGACTGGGCGGCGGGCCAGATTCTGTATCGAGCGCTCGCGAGCCGAGTCGACGCGGACGGCAAGATCGGCGCGGACGCCAAGGCGGAAATTCTCGCGACCGTCGCGCTCGAAGGAATAACGAGCGAGCAAATCGGGACGTTCGTCGATCGCTGGAACAGAACGGTCGATTACGCGGCGCGCGGAATCTACGCGGCGTCCGAAGTTCCGAGCGGCGAAAGTCTCGACTTTGTCGACTGGAGCGCGGTCAAGCGCGATATCGAGCTGGCGATACAATACGACAACGCGGCGGTCGCCGCGGGCGCCGAAGGGCTCCTGTGCGCGCTCGCCGACGCGCGTCAGGCGATTCTCGATTATCTGGATCTCGTCGCCGACTCGAAGGGCGTGTGCGCGAAAGTCAAGCTGGAGCTTAAGCAGAAGGCGGTTCTGACGCGCGACGCGTTCGACGCGCAACTCGTTCTGGACAACTCGACGCTCGACGCGCTTCAAAACGTTTCCGTCGACATATTGATCTACGACGAATGGGGGAACGACGTCACCGACAAGTTCGGCGTTCGCGATCCCGAACTGGAGAGCTTCTACAACGCGGAAAACGGCAATCTCGGCAATTTGGAGCCGGGCGCGACCGGACGCGCGAACTGGATCTTCGTTCCGTCGACCGACTGCGCGAAAGACGGGCCGCGGGAATACAGCGTCGGCGGAATTCTGCGCTATACGCTCGACGGCAAAGAGATTTCCGTCTCGATGGCGCCCGTCGCGATCACCGTCTATCCTCAGCCGGAACTCGAACTGGACTACTTCTGGCAGCGCGACGTGATCGGCGACGACCCGTGGACCGACGAAGTCGAAGCGTCCGAGCCGTTCGAGCTCGCGGTTCTGGTTCAGAACAAGGGCGGCGGCGACGCGCGAAACCTGCGGATCATTTCCGCGCAGCCGGAAATCGTCGAGAACGAAAAAGGACTCCTGATCGACTTTACGATCGTCGGCTCGCGACTCAACGGTCAGGAGGCGTCGAATTCGCTGACCGTCGATTTCGGCACGATTGCCGCGGGCAAATCCGCCGTCGGCCAGTGGTTCATGGAATCGACGCTTCAAGGTCACTTTATCGACTACAACGCGACGTTCCAGCACGTCAACGGATTCAACGATCTTCAGTTCTCGCTCATTAAGAGCGTGTCGGTTCACGAGCTGATTCATTCGGTCAAAGACGATTCCGAAGGCGCGGACGAACTGCCCGACTTCCTCGTCAACGACGTCGACTCAATCGGCGACTACTACGATCTTCCCGACGCGCTCTACCTTTCGAGCGGCGGCGTGGAACCGGTCGCGACGACGACCGATTACGCGATTTCCGACGCGTCGGACGCCGACGCGCTGACCTTCGATCTGACGGTCGCCGCGGCGGACGCCGGCTGGAACTACGTCTGGGTTCACGATCAGGATCCCGGCTCCGGCGTCTACGAACTCTATCGCGTCGTCCGTTCCGACGGCAAGGAGTTGAACGCGGCGAACTTCTGGCAGACGCGTCGGACGTTTATCGACGGGGTCGAAGTCAAGAACGAGAACACGCTTCATCTTCTCGACAAATTCGAGTCCGCCTCCGATTCTTACTCGTACCGACTTTACTACAGAAGCTCCGATCACGAAGGACCGGAAATCGCGTTCCTGGAAGAATTGCCGTCGTCGATACGCGTCGCGCCGGTCGAGACGATCGACGTCGAATTTAACGAACCGATCGACGAATCGACCTTTACGACCTCGAATCTGACGCTGACGCGCGACGGCGGACGCAATCTGATCAACAATCTCGTCTCGATTCAGCGGATTTCCGACAAAGTCTATCGAATCTCGGGTCTTTCGTCCGCGACGATCGCCGACGGCGCGTACAAGCTGAGCGTTTCGACGCTCGGGGTGACCGACGTCTGGGGCAACCTTGCGGAAACGAGCGCGTCGGTTCTCGAATGGACGAACGCCGTCGACTCGCCGATCGTTCAGAGTCTCGACCAGCCCGCCGATTACGGTCGAAACGCCGTCGACTCGCTGACGATCGTCTTCTCGAAGCCGGTCGACGCGGCGACGTTCGATCTCGGCGACCTGACGCTCAAGCGCGACTCCGGCGCGAATCTCCTGACCGCGAATTCCGGCGCGACGCTGACCGCGACGAGCCCGACCGAATGGGTTTTGTCCGGCTTGACGGCGCTTACGGGCGCGGACGGAGAATACGTCTTCTCCGTCAAGGCGACCGGCGTTCGCGGAACGAACGGCAAGTCCGGCGTCGGAACCTGGTCCGTCTCCTGGGTCAAGGACGTCGTCGGACCGTCGCGCGCCGTGTGGTCGGGAATCGACCGGACGGCGGTCAACTACGGCTACGACTCGGTCTATCTTGGCTTCGACGAAGCGCTCGACTTCGACTCGCTCTCGCGCGCCGACCTGACGCTGACGCGAAACGGCGCCGTCGTTCCGCTCGACGAGCGGCTCGTTCTGGGAATCATGCCCGACTCGATCAAGACGACCGACGCCGTCCAGGAATGGAAACTCGTCGGATTGCGCAACTTCGCGTCCGGGGACGGCGACTACGTTCTGACCGTCAATTTGGCGAACGTCTCGGATCTCGCGGGCAACTTCGGCTCCGGCTCGTTCTCGACGTCGTGGAAGGTCGACTCAACCGCCCCGACGATCGATTTCTCGCAACAGACGCTCCTGTCGAGTTCCGAAATTGAACTTCTCGGACTCGCGTCCGAAGGAAACGTCTCCGTCAGAGTCTACGACGCCGACGACTCGACGGAATTCTTCGCCGGAACCAGCTCCGGAAACGACGTCGCGATTCGATTCTCGATTCCTCAAGAGGGCTCGCGCAATCTGCGCGTTCGCGTCTCCGACGCGGCGGGCAACTGGACCGAGTCGGACGTCGTCGCGCGCGTCGACCAGGCCTCGCCTTACGTAACTTCGGCGAGCGTCGAGGAGAACGTCCTGAACGTTCAATTCTCCGAGCCGACGAACGTCGGCGCCCTGATTCAATCGGGCGAAATCGCGCGGGTCGTCTCCGTCGTCGACGGAGCGACCGGAGCC
>CAMZEO010000184.1 GCA_947305735.1 uncultured Planctomycetales bacterium
TCGCCGCCGCGTTCCATTCAATCGTCTCGTAGAGTTTGGCAAACGCGTCGAACGCGACGAGTTCCAGAACGATCGCCGTTCCGAGGGCCAGAGAACCGAGAGCGCATACTGTTTTTTTGGTCATATCCAACCTCGTCTTTTCGTTAAAAACGGTCGTTTTTTGATGAAATAAGGTTCCGTTCGTTTTATTCTTCGGTTGTTTCCGCAGGCGTGAAGGTCGTCGGTTCCAAAGGTTCGACGACGAGCGTCGTAAAACCGGAGAATTGGGGATCGAGCGAATTCATATAATTCTGGAGGCCCGGCGCCGGAAACGCAGCCGCCGGGAATTTCGCGTAGACGGTTTTGTCTTCCACAAAGACGTCTTCGGGGCTGATCTTGACAAAATCGCCGGATTCAGTCGCTCGAACGACCTCTAAATCGCCATTCGGTAAATTCAGTCGAGTCAAATTAAACGCGTAGGGGTATTCCGGTTTGTCCGCGGGCGTCGCGCCCAGGAAGAGCCCCTTCTTTTCCGCGTATTTCGGAACGCCGTTTTTGTCGAGCGGTTCGACTCCTTTCGCGTCGAGGTATTTTACGCGCGCCTTTTTTTCGCCGTCCGATTCGGAAATCGATCGAATCGCCCAGAGGTCGGGAACGACGAACGAGTTTTCTCCGTCCGGTCGGAACGGGTAGAGAGCGCGCGCGCGACTGACAACGGGTTCGTCCGACGTCGCGGCGTCGCGGGACGTCAGGAGCTTGGCGGCGCCGCAATCGAATTCGGGCGCTTCTCGACTTGGTTCCGGAACAAAGATTATCGGATAGCCGTCGCGGTCGACGTCGTTATACGTCGCGGCGTAAAATCGGCGGTTCCCGAACGCGAGCGGGGAACCGTCGGCGGCGAACGCGGGATACACGCCCGGTATCTCCAGCGAACCGATTTCGTCGTCCGACATATCGTTCTTATATCTTGGAACGCTCGCGGTTAGACGCGACGGCGCGTCGGGATTGAAAAACGCTTCTTTCGACGCGTTTTCCGGTCGCGGAGTCGGCTCGCCGGTCTCGCCCGAAAAATCGTAATCGAGCGATAGATTGACAAATTCTCTTTGCAAATCGCCTTCGTTGTTTTCCGTCGCGCTATCGGCGAATTCGAGCGCTCGAACGACGGAACGATAGTCCGGAGTCGTCATGACGTTTCCGTTTTTGTCGAGGAACGGGACGAGATTCTTTTCCGGGTCGGGACAGGTTTGGAACAACTCCGGCGCTCGCCGTTTTGCGATCGCGGGCGGATTTTTCGGATCCATAGGCGTCTTCGGCGTTTCCTCGAGGAGTCCTCGCAGATAGGGGGCCGAGATCGACTCCCACGCGCGATCCGGTTCGTCCGGTCGCGGCGTCGTCGCGGCGAGCCTCAGACTCAGGAGTCTGCGGTTTATTTCATTGCGCGTCGCTTGAGACGTCGGATCGAGCGCCTCGACGATCGCGTTGTAACGGTTTAATCGTTGATTCGCGCCGTACGTCGTCGGAATATGGACGCGCCTCGCCGGCGCTCCGTCGATTTTTTTGAGCGGAAAGTCGATCCTTGAGGGCATAGCCTGAACCGCGTTCCAGAGCGCTCGTTTCCAGATTTTGTCGTTTTGGGAACGCGCGGAAGCGATGACGTTAAGCGCTTCGGGCGATTTGACCCCAAGATCGAGATTCCCAAATTGGGCGAAAACCCAGGCGTTGTCCGCCAGTTGTTCCGAAGTCGGTCGCATTGAGGGGACGTCGCGCAGGAACTTCGCGAGCGCGTTCGGCTCGACCTGGTCGGGCGCGGGGCGCGTCGGGTCGTCGAGAACTTTGCGCAAGGCGGCGTAAAACGCGGCTTCCGCGTTTTCGACGTCGACGAACGACGCGGCGCGTTTTTTCGTCAACTCGCACGCGTCGACGAACCGTTCGCGCAGGTCGTTGAGTTCGACGGCGACCGCGTCGGCTCCGTTATCGGTTTTAAAGAGCGGAGACGCTTTCTCTTTTTCGGCTCCGCTCCGCGCGGCGTCGACGAGTCGGTCGTACTCTTGTTGAGTTTGCGGAAAGGACTCCGCGTCGATTATTCTCACGCGATACTCGCTCGGAAGTCTTGGGATCTGGGCAAGGAGCGCGAGAAGCAGACAGACGACGGTCAGACCCGACGGAATCGCGATTCCCCAAAACGTCCCGCGACGTCGCGCGCGTCCGACGACGATCGCGTAGGACGCGACGGTAAAGACGAGCCCCGCGAGCGCGTAGACGCAGAAGGTTTCGAGGGATCCGTCGTTTTCCCCGATTTTCAGAGGTCGGTTGTCTTGCCAAAATTTGGCGACGGCGTTCAAATTGAACGTATTGGTTAGCAACATGACGAGGGTTGCGGTCCAAACGACGATTCTGCTTCCTTTGAGCGCCGCGCCCCAGAGCGAGACTCCAAAGAGCAGGAGTACGAACGCGCTTGCCTCGATTCCGAATATCAGCGTTTGGTCGTTGTTCCAACGCGTATATTGGACGTTGTGTAGAAACTGGGGCAAAATCAACGCGTACGCGACGACGCTTACAAGGAGCGCGGCGAACGCGTTGGCGGACCAGTACGCGCCGGGCCTCACGCTCAGCCTGTTTCTAACGGCGGAAGCGTCTCTTTTGGAATCGGCGAACAGACCCGACGCAAAACACAGGCAGTAGAACGCGACCAACGTTTTCGTCGGATTGTAAAAATCGTTGCGGTACGAGGTGGCAAACAACATGCCCGCGCAAATCGCGGTCAGAATCGCCAGCTCGAACATAACGGACGCCGAAGATCGGAACATGAGCGACGCCTCGGCGTAGACGTGGGCGACGAGCGTTTTAAACGCGGCCGGCTTTTTGTCGACGTCGATTTGATTCCATGATCCTTCGGAACGCGCCTCGCGCGTTTCCGCGTCGGTTCTGATTTCGCTCTCGCGATAGCCGAAGCGTCCTTTGAAGGGGGCGGCGGCGAGGGCAAGCAGCCCCGTCGCGCCGACGAGCGTCGCGAGAACGGCTTTTTGAATCGCATGATCGCGAATAAAAATCGAGACGCACATTTCCGCGCCGACCCCGATCAGGAGCGGGCAAAGAACCGCGCGAAAGATCGCCGACATTTGGCGCGACGTTCGAGCCGTCCAGAAGATTCCCCAGCACCAGGCCGCGATCCCGACGGAAATCGACAGGACGAGCGTCAGGTCTTCGGAGTTGGACTCCAACGCGCGGCAAAACCATTCGAACGGTTTTTGATCGCTTATCTTAGCGACGACGATCGATTCGAAGAGGAAGAACGCGGCAAGCGCGAGCGTCGAGGCGACGACGGCGGCGAATTTTCCCAGCGCGGCGGCGCGCCAGTCGGAAACGACGCGTCGGAGCGTCTGGAACGTCCCGTTTTCTCTTTCGCGCGCGAACGACGTCGCGAAGAGAAACGTCGCGTTGAGCCAGACGGCGAGTATGCCTCCCAGCGCGACGGGGTCGTTTAGGAGAAGATTCGAAAAAACTCCGAAATCCTCGTAATTGGATTGGAGCGTTCCGAGTATAGGAAACAGGATTCCCACAAGCCAGAAGACCAGCGTGAAGGTTCTCGTTTCCAAATACTCTTTGTGAAAAACGGCAAACGCTTTGTTCATGGGGGCACCTCGCGTTTTGGCTATTTTACTTGCGCGTTCGCGTTTGAACGTCGCGGTTGGTCGACGTCGCCCGTCGCGTTCGGGCGGCGGTTCCAAACGGCGCGTCCGTTATGGAATTGGCGCGTCGTCAACTCATATACGCGATGAAAATCTCTTCCAAATTCGGCTGAACGACCGAGATTTCCGCGAGTCGTTCGCCCAACGCGACGCGGATTCTCTCTTCAAAATTCTTGACGAGACCGCGTCCGAGGAAACGGTGGCGCGCTCCGTAGCGTTCGACGCCGACGAGCTTGTCGAAGACGGACGAGAAGAGCGTTTGAAGCGAGTCGTCGCGAGCGTTGGAGCCGAGAATCGTGGCGACGATCGTTTGGGACGACTCCTTGAGCGCGTCGAGCGGTTCGTTGACAATCAGCTTTTTGTCCTTAAGGAAGGCGACTCGGTTGGCGACGCGTTCGACTTCCGCCGTCTGATGGCTCGAGAGAAAGACGGTCTTTCCGACGGCGGCGAGGTCGGCGATATTCGCGAGGAATTGCCGCCGCACGAGCGCGTCGAGACCGGAGGTCGGTTCGTCGAGAATCAGCAGTTCGGGGTCGTGCGCGAGGGCGAGGGCGAGGGACGTTTTCGCTCGCATTCCCTTGGAAATCGACTTGATTTTGTCGTCGGGAGCGAGCCCGAATTCTTCGCAACGCTTTGCGTATTCCGCCATAAATCCCGCAGGATAGAACGCGGAAGCGAATCTTCCGATTTCCGCGACGGTCATGTAGTCGTACAACACGGGCGTTTCGGGGACAAATCCGATTCTCGCGCGGTTTTCGAGCGCGTGATCGAACGGATTGTTTTGAAAAACGCGGACTTGCCCCGACGTCGGTTCCATTTCTCCAAGCAGAAGCCGAATGGTCGTCGTTTTTCCTGCTCCGTTTTCTCCGAGCAGCGCGAAGACGGAACCGGGCTCTATCGAGAAGGAGACGTTTTCAAACGCCGTCTTTTTCCCGAACTTTTTGGTGGCGTTTTGCAATTCGATCACGCCGAGAGTCGGCGCGTCAAGATTTGCGGGATCGTATTCTCGTTTGATGGGCGCGTCAGTCATTGCCGTTCTCCTTGTTCGCGTTGTTGGTTTTTTTGACTTTATCGACGAGTTTTGTCGGCGTTTGATCCATATCGGGATAATGTTTAGCCATTACCTTTGAGAACGCGTCGTCGACGATTTCAGCGATCTCTTCGGGCGAGAGTCGACCCAGCGCCGCCTCTTCGATTCCCTCTTCAATTCGAGTCTGGAACATTTCCAGCCGAGCGCGTCGACATAGAGCGCGCGCTCCGTGTTTGACGGCGTGCCCTTGACCTCGAACCGCGACGATCAAATCGGCGGTTTTAAGTTCCGAGTACGCGCGAACTACCGTTTGAGGATTGATCGTCAACTTTTTTGCGACTTCGCGCACCGACGGGATAAGCTCCCCTTCCGGCAAAGCGCCGCTTGCGATGAGGAAGTGCGCCTGACGAACAATTTGCTCGTAGATCGGGATGGTACTGTTGAAATTGAGTTGATACATCGATTACACCGCGCAAATGCGTTGATTCCTGAAGTTGGTGTATTAGATATGTAATACAGTATGACAAAAAGATTCGAATCCGTCAAGCGTTTTCATGATTTTTTTAAAATTTTCTTAAAAAACTTTTAGAAAAATACTTTTGAGCCTTATAAACCGGCTCCGCGTCGGTTTCACGCGGACTCGGGTCGCCGAACGCGTTTTCCCGGACGCTTCGCGCGCCGAGTTTGATTTCCGCAAAAAGTCGCGAGATAAATACCGGCAAGATTACGCCGCGCGGGGGAGTTCCTTGCGCCGCCGCTCAAAGCGCGGTTGCGCGGACGACCGGACGCAAGATTATCGCGAATCCGTCCCTTTCGAAAGAATGAGCGCGGAGATTAAAGTTTTCGCGCCGTATAAGACGGTCGTCGAAGGAAAGATTGTCGACGGAGAAGTCGCGGAGCTGAAGGTTGCGTTCGGGGAACGCGCGAAAGACGCGGTTTCGGCGACAATGGAACCAGTTTTTCATTTCAGGCGCGCAGCTCGAAAAACTGCTTCAAGCGATAGAGTTTGCGACGGCGGAACCCCTTGATTCCTGGAATCTCCGTCAAATATACGCCGCGAGAGAGTCGACGCGTCCGTCTCTGCGGCTCGCGTCCCGCGATTGATCAGACAAGTATTTTCAGACGCCGCAATCCATGCGAATCAGCTCTCCGTTTACCTTGCGGCAAGCGATTTCACAGGATTCTTTCATGATTTGCGCGATTTCAGCAAACGTATTGTCAAGTTCGTTCATTGACTGTTTTCATGCCGAATTTAATCGTAACTTCAAAGAGTCTTTTTGACGTCGCGTTGCTCGGCGTCCGCGGCGACGCGCGCCCGATCGCGCTTTGCGCGGGACGTTTTGCGCAAATTGGCGCGTCGCGTCGGTTTGGGAATTCCGCGTTAGCGGACGTTCGTTGATCCGCGCGACCGCCGGTTTCGAGGCGCAAGGTCTCCTCGCCCTTCAGAAGGCGGCCGGGGACGCGCGTTTTCGCGCCGCGTTAGTCGACTAAACGGTTTGACCCCGCGAAGCGACCAACGGAAGTTGTTATTCAATTTCCGCGCGGCGACGCGAACCGGGAGTTCGCCGTCGAACCATTCGGCGCGACGGCGCGACCGTCGCCGCTAGAAGCCGAAGTCGATGTTTTCGACTTCTTTCACTTCTTCTTTTGGCGGCGGGGTCGCTTCGGTTTGAACTGGATGCCCCTCGATGTAGATCGCGCGATAGGGCCTCGCGGGGCAGATGTGTTCGCAACCGCCGCAGCCGACGCACAGCTTTTCGTCCGTTTCCGGGATCGTCAACCCTTTTTCGGGATCCCCGTAGGGAACCATCTTAACCGCCTGCGTCGGACAGTGTTCGGAGCATGCGCCGCAATGCTCGTTTTTCGCGTAGACGATGCAGTTCTCTTTGATAAAGACGACGTGTCCCATCTGCGTAACGTGTTTCTTTTCGATTGTTAACGGCAGAATCGCCCCGGTCGGGCAGACGTCGCCGCAAATCGTGCAGTCAAAATTGCAGAACCCGCGTTTTTCGGAGAAGTCGACGCGCGGCTGCATGAATCCGAGCAACCCGTTTTCAAAACCGCAGGGCTTCAGGATATGCGCGGGGCACTTCGCGACGCACAGCTGGCATCCGACGCAATGGTGCATGTAATGTCCGCGACTCGGCGCGCCGGGGGGCATGATCGCATACTTTTGTTTGTACGGAACGAGGCCGTAATCGGCGGGAATCGCTTCCGCTTCGGGGGCGTCCGCGACGTCGAGCGCTTCGCCTTCGGTCGTCGCCGTTCCGGCTTCCTCCTGAACGGCTCCGACGGCGAATTTGGCGACGGCGGCGACTCCGGCGAGCGCGGACAGCGCGATGAATTCGCGTTTGCCGCGATCGAACCCTTTGATTTCGCGCAAGACGCGTTCTTTTTCGCGCAGCGTCGCCTCGTCGAGCGTCGACGCCGTTTGTTGTTCGGCGTTCTCCTTCTTTTCGACGATTTCGCTGGGCGCGAGCTTGACTTTCTTACCGATTCCGTAGGAAAGCGCGCCTTTTTTACACGCGCCGAAGCAGTCGAAGCAAACGACGCAACGCGTATTGTCGACCGTCTTGTTCTTCGCGTCGATGCAGGAACTCTTGCAACGCTTTTCGCAAAGTCCGCAACTTACGCACTTGCTCGCGTCAACGCGCGTTTTGAAGAATGAAAATTGGGATAGGAACCCGAGGAACGAGCCGACCGGGCAGACGGTGTTGCAGTAGAGGCGCCCGTAACGGCCCGCGATATAGGCGAGACCGGCAAACGAGACGATTCCGACGATAAACGCCCAGACGCTTTCGACGGACAAGTCGACGTAGAAAAACGCGTATTTGAGGTCGTCGTTGGCGGAGTTCTGGAACATCGAGAACAACTCGTTGTTGACGATCACGTTGATCGGGCGGAAAACGTTCACGGCGATGCGACCGAAAATTCCGTACGGTTCGATCAGACCGAAATAGAACAGCCCGATAAAGCCGGCGAGAATCGCGTAGACGAAGAACCCGATTCGAATTCCCTTGCGGTTCTTGCGGAACGAGAAATTCTTCCACGCAAACGGTTTCCT
>CAMZEO010000185.1 GCA_947305735.1 uncultured Planctomycetales bacterium
CTTGGAGCCGGATAGTTGTGAGACCGCGAAACGTAGGCGTCGCCGGGTTGTTTTTGAAAACCGCCGACGCGTATGCGAAGGCGGTTTTTTGTTTCTTGTAAATTTTTCCGGGCGTCGATATCCGATTGGAAACGCGTTTTCCGATCCCGAATACGAACGCTAAGCGCTTGGAGCCGGATAGTTGTGAGACCGCGAAACGTAGGCGTCGCCGGGTTGTTTTTGAAAACCGCCAACGCGTATGCGAGGGCGGTTTTTTGTTTCCCGGCGACGTCTCGACGCGGAATTCTCAACCGCCGCGCCCCCAAAAATTCTCATAAGAAATCGGAATCGAAACCGGCGGAAAGCGCCGACGGACGACGCGAAAACGATCGCCGCGCCGCCGTCGCGGAACGCGTTTCGATTCTTTAGGCGTCGACGTCGCGTTCGGCGGGGGCGACGTTCAAGCGTCCGCGTCTCAAAGCTCGGCGAAATTCTGAAGAATTTTCAGCCCGACGTTTTGACTTTTTTCCGGGTGAAACTGCGTCGCGAAGACGTTTCCTTTTGCGATCGACGAACAGAAGTCGACGTTGTCGTAATTGGTCGTTGTCGCGACAATCGACGGATCGTCGCACGCCACGTAGTATGAATGCACGAAATAGACGTAGTCGCCCGGCTTGATTCCATTGTAGATCGGAGCTTCTTTTTTAAACGTCAGATCGTTCCAGCCCATGTGCGGGACGACGTAATCCGGGCTTTCGGGAAATCGCAGAACTTTGCCTTTAAAGACCGCGAGTCCTTTCGTTCCGCCGTTCTCCTCGCTTTCCTCGAAGAGCGCCTGAAACCCTAAGCAAACGCCCAGAAACGGTTTGTCCGACTCGATCGTTTTATAGATCGCGTCGACCAAATTCGAACGCTTAAGCTCCGCGACGGCGTCCGCAATCGCGCCGACGCCCGGCAAAACGACCTTTGACGCCTTCAAAACGACCGACGCGTCCGAGGTGATCGTCGCGTCGACGCCAAGGCGTTCAAACGCTTTTTGCACGCTGCGAAGGTTGCCCATTCCGTAATCGATAATCGCGATCATCGTTTGTCCTTGTCGGGATAAAGTCAAATCTGTTCCGGCGACTTGAAACAGTCGACCGTCAAATCCGAGCGACGCGGCGACCGGTTCTCGTTATTCAGGCGATTTGAGCGCAATTCCGGCGGTCGGTTTCGGATCAACGCGCGCTCTCTCATCGGGCGCGCGTTCGTCGGTCGCGACGACCGGTTTCCGTTATTCCAACGGCTTGAACACAAATCCGGTGACCGGCTTCGGATAAAAGTACGTGCTTTTCGCGGGCATGCGTTCGCGAACCATCGAGCATTCCTGAATGAGTTCGACGGTCGCCGGCATGACGAGCGCGGCGAGCGGATACGTTTCCGGCTCCTTCTTGAGCGTGTCGGCGACTTCCGAAACCTGATGAACGTACTTGGGCGTCTCGTGCCCTTTGAGTTCGAGGAGCGTTTCGATCACGAGCCGTTGCAAAATCGCCACGCCGAGTTGACGCCATTCCGGATGATGGTCGGAAGCGACTTCCGCCATCTTTTCGCGTCCCTTGTCGGTAATCGAAAGCAAAGTCCAAACCCCGTCTTTACCGGTGTAGATCGCCATCGAGCCCTGTTCGTTGAGCTGGTCGAGCAATCCCCACGCCGCGCTCGCGCTGTTGATTCCGTTGCCAACGGTCGTCGCGCGGAAATATTCGCCGACGCGAGCGATAAGCTCCGCCTGATCCATAACGCGCGCTTTCGGGAAGAGCCTGTGCGTCGGAAAGACGATCAAACCGGGATCCTCGATCGCAATGCAGAGCATCAAGACGTGATTCGCCGGATGATTGGACGTCAACACGCCTTGTTGCGCGAGCTGTTTGCGGTAGTTGCACGCCGTTTCGTAGCGATGGTGTCCGTCGGCGATAAAGATCGGCTTGGGCCCCATTAATTTAACGACTTTACTCAAGACGTCCGGATCGTCGACGATCCACATTCGACTTACGACTCCAAGATGATCGATCGCTTCGAGCGGGGTAACGCCGACGATCGCTTCTTCGAGAATATTTTGAACTTCGTTGTTCTCGTCGGGATAGAGACCGAAAATCTGACTGAAGTTCGTCTTGCACGCGGTCGTCAGCATGAGACGGTCGAGTTTCGGTCCGCTCATCGTGATCTCGTGCGGAAAGACCAGGCCTTCTCCGAAGGGAACCGCTTCGCATCCCGCCATGAATCCTTTGCGGCAGTACTCTTTGCCGTCGACCGTATAGATTTGATGATAGACGTAAATCGAGGGCTTCGACTCCTTGACGAGAACGCCGGATTCTTTCCAGTCTTTCAACGTTCGCGCGGTTCGCGAGTAACGGTTGTTCTGTTCGTCGTCGGTCGGAAGCATCTTATCCAAAATGAGACGAACGGAGTTATATTCGTTTTTGGCGTACAGCTCGTCCTGTTGTTCCGGACTGATCACGTCGTAGGGCGGCGCGATCACGTCGCTCAAATTGCCTACCTGGGCAAGGTTGTAACGCAAGCCTTCAAAAGGTTGAATATTGGGCACGTCAATGCTCCTTCGCTAAAATCGAGGCGTCGCGCGCGGCGACGCGTTTTTGAAGTTGAAACGCTATCCGATTTTGGACGCTCCCACCGCGCTTATGGTTGACAGCTTTTAATAACGATAAAATTCCGGCTTGTACGGCCCTTCGACCGGAACGCCGAGATAATCCGCCTGCTTTTGCGTCAATTCCGTCAGTTTGACTCCGAGTTTCGCCAGATGAAGGCGCGCGACTTCTTCGTCGAGTTTTTTCGGTAAAAGGTGGACTCCAAGAGGATACTTTTCGCTTTCGGTCCAGAGCGCGATTTGCGCCAAAACCTGGTTCGTGAACGAGTTCGACATGACGAACGACGGATGCCCCGTCGCGCAACCAAGGTTGACCAGGCGACCTTCCGCCAGGAGGATAATCGAGTTTCCGGCCGGGAACGTGTAACGGTCGACCAACGGCTTGATCCGAACTTTTTTAACGCCGGGATACGCTTCAAGCCCCGCGACGTCGATTTCGCAGTCGAAATGCCCGATATTGCAGACGATCGCGTCGTTCTTCATACGCGCCATTTGCGCGACGGAGATAATGTCGCAACATCCGGTCGTCGTCACAAACACGTTTCCGCGTTCGCAGGCGTCGTCCATCGTTGTCACCTCGAACCCTTCCATCGCGGCTTGCAGCGCGCAGATCGGGTCGATTTCCGTGATCAGGACGCGCGCCCCGTAAGAGCGCATCGAGTGCGCGCACCCCTTCCCGACGTCTCCGTAACCCGCGACGACGACGACTTTGCCCGCGACCATGACGTCGGTCGCGCGCTTAATTCCGTCCGCCAGCGATTCGCGACACCCGTATAAGTTGTCGAATTTGCTTTTCGTCACGCTGTCGTTGACGTTGATCGCGGGAATTTTCAATTCGCCGCGCGCGAACATTTGATAGAGTCGGTGAACGCCCGTGGTCGTCTCTTCGGAAAGACCTTTGACGCCGCCGATAATGTCCGCGTGCTCCGGCTTATGAACGCAGGCGGTCAGGTCGCCGCCGTCGTCGACGATCATATTGAGCGGTTGACCGTCCGGGAAATAGAGCGTTTGTTCGACGCACCAATCGTACTCTTCATCCGTCTCTCCCTTCCAGGCGTAGACGGGGACTCCGGTCGCGGCGATGGCGGCGGCGGCGTGATCTTGAGTCGAGAACTTGTTGCAACTCGCCCAGGTTACTTCCGCGCCAAGTTCGCGGAGCGTTTCGATCAAAACCGCAGTCTGAATGGTCATGTGGAGACTACCGGCCACGCGCGCGCCGCGCAACGGCTTTGTCGTTCCGTATTTCTCGCGAAGCGCCATTAAACCGGGCATTTCGTTCTCCGCGAGCATAATTTCCTTGCGTCCCCAGTCGGCGAGGCTCATATCCGCCACTTTATAAGGCAGTTTTTCCATATTTCGATCCTCAAACAAAACGGCTTGTCGCGCGCTTGACGTCTCGACGCGCGTCGTTCGCGGACGCCTTCGACGACGAAATCGAGCAAACGACGAGCCGCGACAAAACGCGACGTAAAGATTTTCGACATTATAGCTCGACGTCGCTTTTTTAACAGGGGCGCCGACGGAGACTCTGAAAAAACCCTAAAAAGAACGGGATAATAGAGTTGTCAGCCGCGCGAAAAGCGCGGTTCTCAAGCCGCGTCGGGAATCGACTCATTTTTCCGCGTCGCTCGTATGCTCGTGTCCGTGTTCGGAACAGCGGTGATCATGTCGGACGAGACAAACGTCGGCGTTGTAAAGTTCGCTGACGAGTTTGCCGTCGAATTCGGACGTCGGATGAATTCGCGCTTCCTGATTGACGCACACGACGCTGTCGACGAGCTTCGAGACGACGCCAAGGTCGTGGGACACGATCAGCACCGACGATTTTCTGTTGATTTCGGAGAGAAGTTCATAGAAACGTTCCGCATGAGCGGGGTCGACGTTGTTCGTCGGCTCGTCGAGCGCGAGTAGTTCGGGATTCGAACACAGCGCGCGAGCGATCAAGACGCGTTGACGTTGCCCTCCGGAAAGATCCCCGAACGACTTCCGCGCCAAATCCGCGACCTGCATTTTTTCGAGCGCCGCGAGCGCTTCTTCTTTGTCGCGTTTCGTAAATCGCGGTAGGAAGCGTCGCGAACGCGATCCGGCTTCGCCCGGTATTCCGAAACGACCCGCGAGCGTCACGTCAAGAACGCTGATCGGAAAATTGAAATCGACGCGCGCCTGCTGCGGCGCGTACCCGACTTTATAACGCGTTTTTTCCGGAGATTCGCCAAAAAGAAGAACCTTTCCCGTCCGGGGCTTCAGCAGACCGAGAATTAATTTCAGAAGCGTGGATTTTCCGCCGCCGTTGGGACCGACGATCGACACGAACTCGCCGCGGGGAATTGTAAGCGTCACGTCGCGAACGGCCGGCTCGACGTCGACTCCGTAAGAATAAGACACGTTTTCAAGTTGGATCATAATCGGCGGCAATTCCGTTGTCAAAACGATGATTAAGACGTCCGCGGGCGTTTCGGAAAAGAATCGCCTCTCTTATTGTCCAGGATTCGCGCGCGACAAGAAGACCCCCCGGTAAAAAATCTTTAGCTGGTTGAACACTTTTTCCAAAAGCGTTATAATAAGCGGACGGATTTGGTTCAATGTCGTCGGACGATAGCTCATGGCAAAAAAAACAACTCGACAACCGGAAAAAGGAGGCGCGGCGTTTGACCGGCAACCTCCGTATAATTTAGAGGCGGAGCGCGGCGTTCTCGGAGCGATTCTGCTCGATCCGCGCCTCTGCGACGACGTCGCCGTCATCGTTTCTCCGAACGACTTTTATCTCGAACGGCACCGTCGCGTTTACCGGAGGTTGCTGGCTATGACCGCCTCGTCGTCCGGAATTGACCTGACCCTTCTGGTCGAGGAGTTGCGAGCGAGCGGCGAACTCGTCGAAATCGGCGGCGAAGCGTATTTGGCCGAGCTCATGACTTCGGTCCAGGTGACCGCGCACGCCGTCCACTACGCCAAGATCGTTCAGCAAAACGCGATTCGCCGCCAGGTCATCGAGGCGTGCGAGAAATCGCTCGAGGAGGCCTACTCGCCCGAAATCCAACCGAAAGAGCTCGTCGCTCGCGCCGAAGAAAAGATATTTTCCATCAACGAAAACCGGCTTGGCGGGGAAACGATGTCGATGAACGAGCTTATCCCGCTGGTTCAGGAACTCGTCGAAAAGCGCGAGGAAGGCGTTCTCGACGGCGTTTCGACAGGGTTCGTCGATCTCGACCGCATGATCGGAGGCCTGCATGGATCGGAGTTGATCATTCTGGCGGCGCGTCCCTCGATGGGCAAGACCGCGCTGGCCGCGAACATCGCCGACCAGGTGGCCGTGGAACAACGCGAGCCGACCCTCTTCTTCAGCCTGGAGATGGCGAAAACGGAACTCGCGCTCCGGTTTATTTGCGCGCGAGGTCGCATTCCCGGAGACCATATGCGCGGCAGTCTTTCGCGATCGAATCAGGACAAGTTCAATCTTGCGGCCAGTCAGCTCGTCGCGTCGCCTCTGTATATCGACGATTCTCCCTCGCGCACCGTCGCCGAAATAGGCGCGATCGCGCGCAGGCTCAAACGCCAGGTAGGGCTCGGGCTGATCGTTATCGACTACCTCGGTCTGATCGAACCGGACAACCCGCTGGATCCCAGACAGGAGCAAGTCGCCAAAAGAGCCAGGAGACTCAAAGGGCTCGCGAGAGAGTTAAACGCGCCCGTCTTGTGTCTGGCGCAGCTGAACCGCATGGCGGAACAGACGAAAGACAATCGGCCGCGATTAAGCCATTTGCGCGAATCGGGCGCTATCGAACAAGACGCCGACGTCGTTATGTTCGTGCATCGCGAAGAATACTACTTGACTAAAGAACAGGCGGAGGAAAAGCATCTCCAGGGCGTCGCGGAAGTTATCGTGGCGAAACAACGCAACGGTCCCGTCGGAGACGTCAAACTGGCGTGGCTTAGCAGGTACACCCTGTTCTGCGGATACTCAAACAGCGATCCGGACGAGTACGTCGACGACTTTGGCGATTACGCGGAAGAATCCGAAACGTACTGAAATCCAAGTCGCGAGGCTATTCCGCGAGACCGCGGGAATTCCGACGGCGCGATTCCCGCTTCGAGCTTTGAGAGGCGACTTTGTTTAAGACTTGAAATCATAGGACGAGCATGAAAGCGTTAGTAACCGGCGGCGGCGGCTTTTTAGGTCAATATGTTGTCGAGCGCCTACTTGTGGACGGTTGGGAAACGCGGACGTTCTGCAGACGCGATCGCGACGAACTTCGACGTCTTGGAGTCGACCAGCGTCTTGGCGACCTGCGCTCGTTCGACGACGTCTCCAAAGCGGTCGAAGGCGTCGACGTCGTCTTTCATGTCGCCGCGTTTCCAAGCATCGCGGTCGATCCCGCGCCGTTTTACGAAACGAACGCGCTGGGGACGAAAAACGTTCTGGCGGCGTGCTTGAAAAACAAAGTCCGCAAGTTGGTTTACACGAGCACGCAATGCGTCGCCAACACGATCGAGTCGCAGGAAGGCGTCGACGAGTCGGCGCCCTACGCGAACCCGTTTCTCGGTTGGTATCAGAAGACCAAAGCGGTCGCCGAGCAATTCGTCCGGGCCGCGAATTACGCCCCCTGGACCGACGACTACGATTTCGAAGGGCTCGATCTTTCGGAATCGAGGTTCCGATCGCTCGGTCAACAATTCGAGATCCGCGCGCCGAAACGCGATCCGTATCGGGAAGACTCGCTTATGACCGTCGCGCTTCGTCCCCACCTCATTTGGGGACCGCGCGACCGCAACCTTGTTCCGCGACTGCTGGAACGCGCTCGAACCGGCAAATTAAGACGCGTCGGCGACGGACGAAATATGATCTCGACGATCTACGTTCAAAACGCGGCCGGAGAGCCGCCGGTCAAACAAAGCGTCGCGTTCGAGACGGCGTGGCGCATGGGATCCTTTCTTGAAAAAGCCTATCGCGTTTTGGGAAGAAAAGACGAGCCGAATATGACGCGATTCCTCGCCGTGCAGCTCGCGAAGTCGTACTGGTTCGACACGACGCGCGCGAAAAACGAATTAGGATTCTCGCCGGCGATCTCGACGGAAGAAGGAATGAGACGTTTGGGCGAAGATTTGCGC
>CAMZEO010000186.1 GCA_947305735.1 uncultured Planctomycetales bacterium
GGCAGGCGCGGGAGTCGGTTCGGCAGGCGCGGGGGCTGGTTCGGCAGGCGCGGGGGCTGGTTCCGCAGGCGCCTCTTCCGCTGGTTTTTCGGGTTCTTGCGGTTCGGGGAGTCCTTGCGGTTTTACGTCTTCGGCCAAGTACGCTTCAGCATTGACAATCTGATCGATAATTTTTTGAATTTGCGCGTGTTGCGCGGGTCTGGCCCAGACGGCGAAACGCGTCGGGATATATGTGTCCGGAATGCGAACTATTCCGCGCATTTCGGGCGAATCCGACACTTGCGCGAAGATTGTGTTAAACCGTTGAACTTGACGAGCCGTCATCACGTAGACTTTCAACTCGTTTTGAACCGCCGGGTCTTCCGCGCTCGCCTCGAATTCTTTCAAAACGCCTTCGACCGCGTCGTGTTCCGCCTGGGTGCCGATAAGGAGCAACCCTCCGTCGGAAGTGGGCGACATTTGAATCATCGGCGCCACCGTTCTCATCGCCAGGAAGAGCGAATTATCGAACGTTCCGAACGGACCGCCTCCGCCGCCGCGACGTTGTTGATTCTTCATTCGGTAAATCTTAATGACCGGTTTGTCCGTCTCTTCGACCTTACTCGTCAAACTTTCAAGCGTGGCGGCGATCTTTTCGTGGTCGGAAGCCGAGGCGACGACGAACAGTTTGCGCGACGAAGAAATAAACTCGATCGTGGCGTCGGGCGCTTGTTGCCGCAACGATTCAAGAATCTGATCGAAGAGCTCCTCGGAGGCGTTTGGACCAAATCCGCCGAAACCTCCGCCTCCTTCGCGGTACATGCGCCGCGCAAACGCCCAGAGGTTCGCGCTGTCTGCGGCGGTGATCGCGTCGAGAGAATACGTCTTGACGATCGCGTTTTTAGCGGGGTCGGCGCCTTCCTTAAGCCTCGTCAACAAACCTGCGACGACGCTGTGAACGCTCGGTTTCGCGAGATAGTGAAGCGTGTCCGATTGAGGATTATACAACGGCTTGGCGTCGGGCGCGAAGATTTCGATCTGGTCGCGAATCGTGCCGTAAGCGACGCCTTCGAGTTCGTAGGCGCGCCATTCGGGCGTCTCCGGAGGAGGTTGCGGGGCTCCTTCGCCTCGCGGACCGCGTCCGCCGCGGTTGATTCGCGCCTGTTCTTCAGGGGTCGGGTCGGGATTGTGCACGGACATCGCCGCCGCGTAGATTTCGCGCAGGGCGTTAACCGAGTCGACGACCATCAGCGAGTTGCCGGGCAACGAACGAAGGACGCAGTACGGTCCCATAAACGGTTGAATCGTCGTTCGGACGGCGATCATATTGCGGCGTTCGAGCGGGATCGTCAACGCGACGTAGTCGAATTTGCTCTGGTTCGGGAGATCGTCGGGGGTGATCTTAGGAAGGTATTGAAGCGGGAGCGTGCCCGTTTTGAAATCGTGGAGAATGAGCATATCGTTGTAACGGATCAACGTATAGCCCTTAAAATTCAGGTAACCGTTCAAGACGTCGAGCGCGTCCTTGGGCGCGTAAGCCGTCTTGTCGCTATAGGTGAACGTTCCCTGCGGCGGCGCGCTCATGACCATCTGCAGACCGCATTCGGACGCGAACCAATTCAACACGTCGGCCCAGCGCTCTTTGCTGAAGCGCATCACGATCGTTTTTTCCGTGATTCCGCGTTTGAAACGTTCGTTTTGTTCCGGAGTCAGCACGGCTTCAAGCGCTTTTTCCGATTCGAGCGTAATGGCGTTCCATTCGTCTTTCGACGCTTTCGCGAGTTTTTGGGCGCGCTCGGACATCAGTTCGTTAATGCGAGCGTTCTGTTCTTCCGAAAGACCGACGCGCGTCGCAACCGATGGGTAAAGCAGGCGCGAGTAGCTTTTTTTAGGATCGAAGTCCGGCGTCAGCTTGACCGCCACCGACGGCTCCGGAGGCGGAGGAGTCGGGTTGGCGAGCGCGTTTTCCATCTTGTTGGCGAACTCGGCTGCGGCGACCGGATCTTCCGACGGGTTGGGAATTTCGGTGGCGCTTTCGATCCCGATTTGCTCGAGCGCCGCCTGGCGTTCTTCAGGCGTGGGCTCGGCGGGCGGCGCCGCTTTGGACTCTTCGGCGGCGGGAGTTTCCGCCGCGGGTTCCTCTTGAGCGAGAACGTCCGCTTGACGCGCGCAAAACGCGCCCAACGTCAGCGCCGCAAATAGAACGCACATACGCGAAGCCGTCGACGTTCCAAACAAACGCTCGCTCGACGTTCTCTTGTTTCTGTTCTTCTCGGTGGTTGTCATAACAAACTGTCCTCGCTCGGCGTTTGACGACGCTTTCACGAGAAAACGCGCTGAAATCGCGTTTTCGTCGAAGCCTCGCTCGCCGGTTGTTAAAGGCGTTCTATGCTTTTCGTTCGCAACGAGCCGACGCCAAGGCGTCGACGCTCGTCGCGACGCGAATTAGTCGGCATGATCACGGGCTATTAGTCGCGCGACGGATCGACTGTTCAGTCCGTAAAAAGGTCGCGCTTTTTCCGTCTTGCCAATATGACGCAATCATTAATCGTATCGTATAATTTAGTCTCTAAACAAACCGAGTAAAGGATATTTTTGCAAAATCCTTCTCATATTACGCGTTTTAACATTGATTGTATTGCTTTTGGTTGATATGTCAATTATTCCAAAAATTACCGTCGCGCGAAGAAAAGAGGTTCGAAGCCCGCGCTAATAGAGAAGGAAAGAGAAGAGCGCGCGTTTGGGGACAAGCGTTGGGAACGCGCGTCAGTCAAAGTCGCGCCGACCGCGTTCGCGTTTTTTGTTGGACAATCTTTTTTTGGCGTCCAGGCGACGCAGGACGGAACCGCGCGTCGGTTTTGTCGGAATCCGCTTTTGGGGTTGACGCGCCGCCTTGGCGATCGCGTCGCGGAGTTTCTCGAGGCAGGCTATCCTGTTTTTAGGCGCGTCGCGAGAGATCTGGCTCGCGATTACGACTTCGCCGGACTCCGTCGTCCACGACGGGTACAGTCTTCGGAACCGTTCGACGATTTCCGGCGCGAGTCTTCCGGACGTCAGTTTCCAGCGCAGTCGCGCTTTGCTCGAAACTTTGTTCACGTTTTGACCGCCGGGCCCGGAACTGCGCGCGTAGGTGATTTCAATCTCCGACAGAGGAATCGAAACGACGCCGGGCACGTCGAGCGTCGGAGTCGACTCGCCGATCGGCGCGGGGCGCGCGCCAACTTCCGGACAAATCAAACCGCCCGGAAGATTAGACGACGACCCTTTGGGAAAGGACTCGACCCTCGATTCGCGAGGTTTGCGTTCTTGCGTCAAATAACGACCTTGACTCTTGCGCCCGGCGGGCTATTTTAAAAAACACTCTTGCGGAGATTACGATAATATGCCATAATCGTCGAGCGTTTCAGGAACGATTTTAACGATTTTTTTGTTAATATTTGCGATTATAGCAAATGTTTGGAAAAAAGCAAACGCTTTTTAAAAATCGTTCGGCATTCATTGTCGCCCCGCGCGAAAACGCGTTTGTTCGCCTTCGGCGCGTTTGAAGACGCGCAGAAGGCGAGAAATTGATCATTTACGTTTTTAAGGAGAATTCCGCCGTGCCAGAAGAAGCTCGTCCTCAACTGAAAATCGACGACTCCAAAGTCGTCGCGTCTTACGCAAATTTTTGCCGCGTTACCGGAACCCCGGAAGAACTCATCGTCGACTTTGGGCTCAATCCGCAACCGATGGGCGTTCCCTCCGAACCGATTCCGGTCAGTCAACGAATCGTCTTAAATTTCTACACCGCCAAACGCCTGTATCACGCGCTTGGCATGACGCTTCAGCGCCACGAAAAAGCGTTTGGAGTCCTCGAAGTCGACGTCAATAAACGCGTTCAAGCGCAACACTGAGTTATCGCCGAATCGGCGCGCGAGCGTCGACGAACCGACGAACGCCCCGAACGACGCCGAGATTCTGGTCTAAGCGCGAGGGGCGTTTTCTGTTGAAGTCAGGAAAAAATGATAGTTTGTCCTATATTGAGCGGGAGCTCCGGGAACGCGACTTACGTGGAGAGCGGCTCTTCGCGCGTTCTCGTCGACGCGGGCGGAACGGGAATCGCGATCGAAACGAACCTTCGTCAAATCGGGGTCGATCCGCGATCGCTCACGTCGTTGCTCGTAACGCACGCGCATGACGATCACATTCGCGGATTGGGAGTTCTTTCCCGACGTTACGGTCTTCCGATTTACGCGAGCGAAGGGGTTTGGAAACAGATAGAAACAGGAAAACTCGGTCGGATTTCGACGCGTTTTATCAAACGGTTTCGCAGTTTTAACGGGGGCGTCGTCGATCTTGGAGATCTTCGAGCGACTTATTTTTCCACGCCTCACGATTCCTACGATTCCGTCGGATACGTGCTTGACGACGGCTCCGCAAAATTCGGGATCGCGACCGATATCGGACACGTCACGCCTAATATGCGCGAGCGGTTGTCCGGGTGCGACGTCGTTCTTCTCGAGGCGAATTACGACTACGAAATGCTTGTGAACGGTTCGTATCCGTATCCCCTCAAGCAGCGTATTCTCGGACCTGAAGGTCATCTTGACAATCGCGACGCGGGCAAATTTGCCGTCGAGCTCGTTCGCAACGGCGTTCGCCACCTGTTTCTGGGACATCTGAGCGAAAACAACAACTCTCAGGAACTCGCGTATCGCGCCGTGAGAGACGCTCTGCTTGAAGCGGGCGTCGATCTTGACAAAGACTGCGACGTCTACATGACGCGACGTTACGAACCAAGCAGAAAACTCGTCCTCTAAGAAAGCGCGTCGATGTTGGATTTGTTCTATTTGTTCGCGCTTGTCGTCGCGTCGCCCCTGCTGTTCTACCGGATCGTTCGGCAAAAGAAGTATCGCGACGGGCTGGGGCAAAAATTTTTGGGGCTTGTTCCAGTCCTTCCCGCGAAGAACGAAGAAAAAAAAAGAATTTGGTTCCACGCCGTGAGCGTCGGAGAAGTCAATCTTCTCAAGCCGATCGTCGCCCGGATCGACGTCGAATACCCCAAATGGGAATTTGTCGTGTCGTCCACCTCCAAAACGGGGTTCGAACTTGCCAAAAAACTATTCGGAGACCGAACCGAAGTCTTTTATTGTCCGCTCGATTTTTCCTGGGCGGTAAAACGCTCGTTGTAAAGGATCAAGCCGGATATGCTCGTTCTCGTCGAGCTGGAACTCTGGCCGAATTTGATTAAAAACGCGCGTAACGACGGCGTGAAAATCGCGATCGTCAACGGTCGCGTGAGCGACGGTTCTTTCCGAACTTACCGTCGTTTCCGGAAGTTTTTGGCGCCGACGTTTCGGAGGATCGATCTTATCGTCGCGCAAGACGAGGTCGCCGCCAATTACTTTAGGCGTCTGTCGCCCGTTCCAGAACGCGTCAAGGTTTCCGGATCGATTAAATTCGACGGCGTGAAAACGGACAGAAACAATCCCGCCACGCTCGAACTTGCGAAACTTGCAGGAATTCGCGAAAACGACGTCGTTTTTCTATGCGGAAGTTCGCAGGAGCCTGAGGAAAAGGGCGCTCTGGAAGTCTATCGGCGGCTCCGTCGAGACTACCCATCGCTCAAATTGATCGTCGTTCCTCGACATAAAGAACGGTTCGAAGAGGTCGCGAAACTTTTCGACGCCTCCGAATTTCAGTGGACAAGACGCTCCTCCGTCGTCGAGCCGATCGATCCCGACTCCGAAAAAAGCCGCGTCATTCTCGTCGACGTCTTGGGAGAGCTGGGCGCTTGGTGGGGGCTTGCGAAAATCGCGTTCGTCGGAGGAAGTTGGGGGAATCGCGGAGGTCAGAATATGCTCGAACCCGCCGGTTACGGCGCCGCCGTTTCCTTCGGTCCGAACACGAAGAATTTTCGGACGATCGTCGACGCTCTTTTACGCGAAAACGCCGCGAAAGTCGTCGCCGACGTCGACGAAACGGAAGCGTTTGTGAAAAAATGTCTCGACGATCCCGGTTTTGCCGAAGCGATGGGAAAAGCGGCTAAAGAATTGACGATTCGCAACAGCGGCGCGACCAAACGCTCGTTGAGCGAACTAGCTTGTCTCTTCGACGCGTAATTTTTTCTCGACGCCTTTATTGAAAGCGCTTTGTTCCGCGTTTATAATGAGCCGACGTCGGCGCCCGTTATGGACGTTTTGACATTCGCGAATCGAAACTTACGATACATATTAACGTCAACGCGAGGAAAACTCCAATGTCGTCAGAGATGGAAACAAACGCCGCGCCGCGAGCGGACGCCGGTTTGCCCATGAGTCCGAAATGGGATCCTGAAAAGTTAGCCGCCGAGAAAGCCGAACTTCGAAATTTGGAGACGTTGCCGCTTGGCAAGCGTTCGCTCGGCTATATCAGACGCGCCGGTCCCGGTTTGCTTCAAAGCGCGATGACCTTGGGAGCCGGCAGCGCGACCGCCTCGGTGATCGCGGGCGCGTCGTTCGGATATAAACTTCTGTGGGTTCAGCCTCTTGCGATGTTCTTTGGCGTGATGATGCTCGCCGCCTTGTCGAACGTCGTGCTGACGCGCGGCGAACGTCCGTATCAGTCGTTTGGGAAGGAAATCTGGAAGCCGATCGTCTTCTTGTGGGCTTTGGGCACGATTCTTTCGTCGGTCATCTGGCACTTTCCGCAGTACGCGCTCCTTGCCGGCGCGGGACGCGATCTTTTCTCCTCTTTCGGAGCCCGGCTTGCCGTTCCCGAGGGGGAAAACGTTCCGTCGTGGATTCAAGGTCTCGCCGACGCGCTTACCCCGCTGGGCTTTAAAGTCAACACGTCGATCAACACGCTTGGCTATATCGTCAGCTTTGGCGTCGGCGCGTTTATTTTGGCGATGAATATTATCGTCGTCTTTAACTACGGAAAAGGCTCCAAAGGCGTCAAGTTGTACGAGCGTTTTTTGCGGATCGTCATCGCGTTGGTGATTTTCTTCTTTGGCGCCGTCTGCCTGATGAACGTCGGCAAAATTCAATGGGTCGAGCTTTTTAAAGGTTTCTGCGGGTTCTACGGATTCCCAAAGAATCCCGAAGGCGTCGTGGAGACGAACACGTATCTGCAGGTGCTCGGGATGCTCGGCGCCGCCGTCGGCATCAACATGACGTTCTTGTATCCTTATTCTCTCCTGGCCAAAGGCTGGGGGAAAGAGCATAAGACGCTCGCTCGTTGGGATCTTGGCATGACGATGTTTCTGCCCTTTTCGATCGTGACGTCGTTGATTATCGTCGCCATGACGGTGACGGGCGTTTATACCGGCGCCGACGCCGTTAATTCCGAGTTGACTCCCCTCGGCGCGGCCGCCGCGTTTCAGGGGATCCCTTTCGGAAACGCCATTTTCTGTCTCGGTCTGATGGGAATGTGCGGGGGCGCGGTTTCCGCTCACATGGTGGCTTGCGGCTTCACGATGTGCGAAATGCTTGGGCTGGATATGACGCAAAAGAGGTTCCGGCTCTTTGCGCTCACCCCCTGCGTCGGATATCTTGGCATCGTGATCAGCTTGCCGATGTGGTTTCCGGTCGTCGCGTCCGCCGTGTGCTTTACGATGCTCCCGATCGCCTACTTCATCTTCCTGTACTTGAACAACAAAAGGAGCTATATTGGCGACGCGGTTGGAAAAGGTTGGAAGCGCGTCGCGTTCAATATTATTCTTGTCGCCGCGCTTGTTTTCGCGCTTATCGGCAAGATATTGAAAAGAGATACATAACAAAAGACG
>CAMZEO010000187.1 GCA_947305735.1 uncultured Planctomycetales bacterium
CCTCTGAAATTGAAACGCGCGACGTAAGCGCGACTGTTCATTTCAATATTGCCAAGTTGAACATGATCTCGTCCGTCAGTGATTTCTTGAAATACCGTATTTTCATTCTTTAGAGCGTCGCGATGTTGATCGACGTAGGCAAGCTGAACAGTGTCTCCAAGCTCGATTTTTCCGGCGTCTGGTTGTTCTTCTCCAATAATCATTCGGAATAACGTTGTTTTTCCGACGCCATTAGGACCAACTACTCCTACGACAGCCCCGCGAGGAACGGTAAACGAGACGTCGTTAAGCAATGTCGTCGTTTGACCGCCTTGTTCGTAAGATTTGCTCAATCCCTCGACTACGAGGACTTTTTCACCAAGTCTCGGACCGGGAGCAATTTGGATAATAGCGTCGCTTTTGTCGTCGAGTTTTTGCTCTGCGGCGAGTTTTTCATATGACTTCACGCGAGCCTGATTTTTTTGAAGTCGTCCCTTATGAGCAGTTTGAATCCATTCCAATTCCTTTTTTAACGTCTTCTGACGTTGGGATTCTTGTTTTTCGTAAATTCTGAGTAATTCAGCTTTTTGAGCGAGCCATGAAGAATAGTTTCCTTCAAAGGGAATTCCGCGAGTATTGTCGATTTCGAGAATCCACTTGGTAATGTTGTCGAGGAAATAACGATCATGCGTAACAATAATTACCGTTCCCGAATATTCGCGCAACGCGCCTTCCAACCATTGAATCGTTTCCGCGTCTAAGTGATTCGTAGGTTCGTCTAGCAAAAGAAGGTCAGGTTGTTCCAACAACGCCTGACACAAAGCGACGCGACGTCTTTCACCACCGGAAAGTTGACGGATAATTGTCTCGTCTGGAGGAAGAACTAGCGCGTCGGCGGCAACGTCAACTTTTCGGTCGATTTCCCAACCTTCGACGTGATCGATTTCCTCCTGAAGAGTTCCCATCTCCTCCATTAGTTTATCAAAATTGTCCGCTTGATCCGGATCACCCATCGCCGCAGAAATTTCATTGAATCTGTCAATTTTCGCCTGAATAGGCGCGACTGCTTTCAACAAGTTATCTCGCACCGTCGCGTCAAGGTCAAGTTCCGGTTCTTGCGCGACGTATTTTACCGTCAGTCCTTTAACGAACTTAACTTCGCCGTCTATGTCTTTGTCAATTTGCGCCATAATCTTCAGCAATGTGGATTTTCCAGTTCCATTTTCGCCAACGATACCGATTTTTGCTCCGTAATAAAACGAGAGACAAATATTTTGAAGAATGGTTTTCTCACCGAATCGTTTAGTAACATGATTCATCTCGAAAATAAAGTGGGGCGCCATATAATTCTCCAGTTATAGGGTTGACAATTTGACGGGAAAGTTGTTGAGTACTTAGACATACTGCGGTTGTTATAAGGATTTCATTTGTTAACGATAGAATGTCGAGAGCTTGTAAATCTGTAAAGCCGCTCCTGATTGGTTTCACGGGCGGGACGCGCTCCAATAGAAAGCGAGCTAATTATTCGGAAACCCTTTTAAATATGGATTGTGTTGTTTTTCGGAAAAAACTGTCGTTGAAGGACCGTGCCCTGGGAGAAGACAAGCGTTGTCAGATAAAGAAAAAATTTTTCTACGAATAGAATCTAACAATGTCGTCATATTACCGTCGGCAAAGTCCGTTCTTCCAATTCCGCTGGAAAAAATTACGTCCCCGCAAAAAACGAAAGAACGATCATCTGTTTCTAACACGTAAACTAGATGACCGCGAGAATGACCGGGCGTTTCCAACGCTTTAAACGGAATTTCCGCAACTTTAAATTCTTCCCCGTCTTGCAAGTCCTTATCCGGACAACAAGTCGTCGATGGAAAACCAAAGAGAGCGGAAAGATTGGCATAGGGATCGGTAAGTTTGTCGCGCTCGTTTTTTCCAATCATAACCTGCGCGTTTGGCCATAGAGATTTTATTGTGGAAACGCCTCCAATATGATCCCAATGACCGTGAGTGATTAGAATGGCCCGAGGCGACATTTGTCTTTCTTGGACGGATTTAATTAAACTATCCGGTTCCATACCCGGATCAATGATTGCGCAATCAGAGGAAGCACGCCTCGAAACAATATAGGCGTTCTCTTGAAAATCTGATAAGACGAATCTTTCTATGACGACGTCTTGGGAGAGCATTCGTTACCCCGGGTATCGTTAGGATTTGTAGAGGAGACGCAAATTCTTTGCTTATATTATGAATCGAATACGCGACTTCGCAAGAAACACAAACTCATTGATGGTCGATAGAATGCCGAAGTCTCGTTTCTATCTGAAATTAAACAATTCCCTTTCTGGAAAAACAGAGGAGTTAATCGTTGATAATGAAGACGAAAAGTTTTTGCGGTCCATGAACGCCAAGGACGAGCTTCTTTTCTATGTCGGCAGTTCGGCTAGGTCCGGTTACAATAGCAATTTCACCATGTTGCGCCGAATTCTTCATAATCGATTCAATCTCGTTCCAGGCATCCGGTAAATGCTCGCGGAGTTGACTTGCTTTTGCAACGATGAAACATGCGGGAGAAAGATAACACAGAAACCGCTCAAAAGCATCGCGGGCTTCAATAACGCACGATCCCGTGTCGGCCAAAAGCAAGAAAGGCGAGGTAAGACTTGCCGTCATTGTTTCATAAACTTTGGGATCGGCGTCCGGATTATCGGGGGCGTAAACAAACTCCCAATCTTGGAGATTGTTCGCGAGCTCAGAAAGCGTCAATTCCGTTATCGCGGATCGGAAAACCCCCAACTGGCGAGGCTTGGATTTTTGAGAAGCCTCGGCTAGTTCGCGAAGACGTTTACCGATTTCGTCAGCAGCAGCTTTCGCGTCGTTGCAAATAATCGCTTCGCCTGCGACCGCCTTAATATTCGTTTTAAAAGCTTCCGACATTTCGGACTTAGACAATCCCCTTCGTTCCCAGATTATAGGCGTTTCTGGTTCTGTTAATTTCGTCTTGTCGACGTCGGAAAGAGCTTTTCTAATCGTGTCTAGAATTAAAGCGCGGCTATCCATCAAAACATCCTTAAATAAGACTATAAATGATTGTAGACTATACGATCGCTCCGGATTATTAGTAAAAACGTTCTTGCAAAACTTGGCGGAACAAGTTGGAGAACAGATCGCAATCCTCCCTTGTCCGTAATTGTAAAACTTTTTCGAGTTTTTAAAAGCGGATTATTAAAAACGAAAGAATATTTGGTTTTAAAAGGGTGTTAATCGGGGGGAGAAAACTAAACAGACGATATTTGAGCAATGTCGCGGTATGCCATATGCAAAACAAAAAGAGCCGTAACTAAAGCCACGGCTCTTCACTGCGTCATACCGTCTAAACGTCATTTATAGGAAGCCATATCCAAGTAAAGGAAGACTGTCGCTACGATAAAGACAAGAAAGCTCAACAATAAAAGCAATGTGTAAACATCTTTTTGAGCTTCTACTCGAGGAACCTTTGCCGAAGACTTGCCACTTTTAGCGCCTTTATTCTTTCTAACGCCAAAACCGTCCTCAAGTTTTATGGAGGAATCGGACGCAAAGTCAGATTTTCTACCCTTCTTCTCCTTCTTTGTTTTCGGAGCTTTTGGAGCTTTTACCTTCTTTTCTTTAACTTTACGCGCGACCATTGCGCTCTCCTGTTTCATAAACTAGTGGAAATCCCGGCGACGCAAACAAAGACGAACTTTGCTTAATTAAGCCTTTGAGAGTAGACCAAGTCGCCTTTTTGAATCACGCCCTGACGATACTCGGGGAGAACTTTACACACGGCGCGGTTGGGTTCGAGCGTTACAACTTCAACTTTCCCAAGGTAAGAATCGCCGCGTTTGACGTCCAGTTTGTTGTGCTCGCTCAAACCGTCGTCCGATCCAATCGACACCATCAAAAGACCGTCCGAGCCTTCTTCAACTGTTTCAACGGAACCTTTGACCGGATATAACGGAAGATCACCGTATTGACTGGCGTCTGCGGAAAGACCGTTTTGATTGAGCACCGTAAGAGCGTCGTCGTAAGACTTTACAAGTTCCTTATTTTGTTCTTGCAAGTCGCCGTAAACGGCGGAAAGCTCGTGGAGCTTCTCCATCGTCTTAGCGAGATCGCGAAGATAGTTGGCGCGGAGCTCCTTAGCCTTTTTTAACTCGTCTGACGAAGCGTCTAACTGTTGGTGAATATCGGCTATGTACTTTGTATTGGCGACTACGGCTTCGTTGCGCTCGGCGAGATCCTCGTTAAGTTTGTCGAGATCAGCCTTCAACGTCGCGTTTTCAGCTTGAAGATCGGCTGTCTTCGTGCGCAGAGCGGCGATCATATTGACGTAACTTTGTTTTTCATCCTCAATATTCTTAGCCAGTTCAGCTTTTTGCGAATTCAGCTTCTGCGCTTCGTCGTTAGCTTTGTTAAGTTGCTCGCTAAGGGCGGCGTTCTTTTCCTTATAATTATGGTGCGAAGCGTAAGAAACAACGCTGAGCGTGAGGCAAACGACGCTCATTAACGCAATAATACCTACAAAAATTTTACCTACCAAGTTCATAAGGGAACGTCTCCTTTAATCGAAAGAACCATTCGCTTGACCGAAGGTATCAAGGTTCTAACGCTTTGACTTATCTTGACGCAAACGACCGCACTAATATACCAAGTGTTGAGGCAAACGAACGCCGTCCCTAGCAAGGACGTCAGTCGCGCACCCTTTCCCAGTATAATCTTTCCTAGCGAGCGGGCGGGAGGATTTACTTCAAAAACGGCGCGAATTCCCAAAAACGTCGTCTGAAAAAACGAATTTAACGATTTTGACGAACCTTAAAAAGTCTGCGTCCGTTACGTTCCTCCCGACGCGTCCCGTCCTATTCTAACGTCAAAACGTATCTTCTTCCAGCGCTTGTCGTGAAATATGGCTTATATTTTAAACTTTTCAGGACGTTGATATGTTTTGCTTGTTAAAATCGTTATAATTATTATTATTTTTTAATCTCTGTCTTATCAAGACATTCACATCGGCAGGATTTCGATCGAAATAGACGAACCGTCCGTTGCGGAAGGCGCGACATGGAGAGGTTTGCCTTGGCATATATCGAGCGATTGCCTGTGGATATGTCCCTGAAACACGCCCAAAAGATTGGACGCGTTTAAAAGAATGTCGCGAAACGCATAGGTCGTTTCCGAATGTCCATTTTCCGGCCACCGAGGTCTGCGTTCGATTTTGTAATTGCCGTCCGTAGACGCATTCCAATTAGGATTCCCTACCCCGAAAGCTACCGAACGACCGGGCGCGTAAAGCGGAATGTGCATGAACACCGCCGTAGGTTCCATTGACGCTAATTCTTCCCGAATAAAATCGAGTTGTTGCGGTAAAATTTCGTAAATTGAATCGTCGATGAAAACCATTTTGACGCCTTTTACTTTGACCGAATAACATAGCGGATTGACGTCGGACGGGTAAAGCGGTTTTAATCGTTTTTCAATCCACTCGTCGCGCAACTCTCGCTCCGTCCCGACCATTCCCTCAAAATGCCAATCGTGATTTCCGGAAATATAATAACGTGGCGCCGATATTTTTCCAAGTTCGTCAAGAACGAAGTCGACCCCTGCGGCAGAAGGGAAACTGACAATGTCGCCTGTCATCGCGATTGCGTCAAGATCCTGACTCCCGGCTTCCTCGACGATTTGTTTGAACATTTCCACCGGGTTAGTTTCAGCTCCGTTTTTATAATTACGCGTCGAATTGTACGCCTTTGACATCCGCTCGGAATATTCCCTATAACTATCGCCGCGTTCGTCGTCAAGGTAAAGATGCGTGTCCGAAATGTGCAGAATTCTAACCGGTTCCGCAACAGTTTTTGTAAAGATTCTTATTTTTCGTCCGTCTAACGAAAACGTCGTTTCCGGAAAAACTTTTTCTGCAACAGCGGTTGTTTCCTCCGCTTTGAGAAGATTGACAGAAGGGAGACTCGCCGCCGCTCCGGCCGCCAGGGAAACTTGTAAAAAACGACGTCTTGCATCGTTAAATTTAGTCATGACATATAATTCCTGATGATGAAAGATTCCAAAAACAATGATCGCGAATCCAACACGCAAAAAAAACTTGGCGCAAAGTTCCCGGTCATGGAGACACTCGTCAACAGGGGGGAACCAAACAAATCGGGAACGCCAGACCCCTTCATTGTATAATCCCTGTCGCCTCCTCTCAAGCGTCTTTCGAAAAAGAGCGAAAAATTTGCGCGACGTCCTATCCGAGTTTCGTCAATTTGCACTGTTGACTGAGATCGTATTCCTCTAATAGTCTTTCCTTGTCGTTATAAAGCGTAATGTGATCCCAAGGGAGCTCCGAGTCGACCGGATACGGGGTATGGACGATCAAATTGACGTCGATTTCTTGTCGAGCTACGGCTTCCCGCCAAATCTCAGGTTTGAAATGTTCGCGCCACGGATCGAGTCGCGCTCCAAGTCGCCACGCCGCTTCAACGACTTTGCCGACACGCCGGTCGCCTCTAGTCAACAGACCCTCGAGCAGGCTAATATCCAAATCATGGTACTTGACGTCTACGGAACGTTCGCGATGCGTCTGTCTTAAAAGCCGATGCGCTTCAGAGAAGTATTCGCGAGTTTGCATTCCCTCCCACTGTAACGGCGTGTGCGGCTTAGGAACGAAATTAGAGACGTTTGCGACGACTTGAGGCCATTTGCCGCGAGTTTCCTTTCCGAGGCGACATATCTGATTAGCCAATTCGACGATACCGGCTAGATCTTCGGACGTTTCATGCGGAAAACCGCACATGAAATACATCTTGATTCGAGAAAAGCCGCGTTCAAAAGCTGCTTTGCAACCGTTGTAAAGATCTTCGTTGGTAACGCGCTTCGCGATTCGTCTGCGCATTACGTCTTTTGCGGCTTCCGGCGCGACTGTCAGACTTGACGATCGTTCAGTCGTCAAACCTTGAACGACGGAACTCAACTGATGGTTGACGCGAAGACTGGGAACGGAGAGCGCGATACCTTTTGGACATAGCTCCGTTTGGATTGCGCGTAACGCTTCTTCGAACTTGGGATATTCGCTCGAGGAAAGAGAGAGCAACGTCGCTTCGTCGACGCCCGTGTTGGCGCAAGCCTCGCGAATGGAGTCGACGATAAGACCGACTTTGCGAGTACGGATGGGACGCTTCAACTGGGTGCTTTGACAAAAACGGCATTTTTGAGGACAGCCGCGCATGATTTCCACGGATATTCGATCCTGGACGCTTTCTATGAGCGGAATCAACGGGCGTTTTGGAGGAGGAAAAGCGTTTAAATCGGCGACGACGGCCGACTTAATATACTCGGGGACTTCGTCCCGAGTCGGTCTAGGACGCAGCGCGCGACCTTTTGAATCGATTTCAGACGAATAAAACTCGGGAACGTAGGCGCAAGGAAATTTTTTAGCTATTTCAAGAAGCGCTTCTCGTTTCTTCGATTGCGATTCTTCCACGTTCAAAGTCTTTTGTTCAAATATTCCTTTTCTAGAAGAGACGACGCGCTTGAAACCGAGTTGTCGGCGAAGGCTCCCCCAGAACTCGAGGAGGTTGGGAAGCGACTCTTCCCCGTCGCCCAGAAGAAACACGTCAATGAAATCCGAAAGCGGTTCGGGGTTGCAAGACGCGGGCCCACCCGCTACAATCAGCGGCTCCTCGAAGCTTCGCTCCGCGCGATGAATCGGAATGCGCCCAAGGTCGAGCATCG
>CAMZEO010000188.1 GCA_947305735.1 uncultured Planctomycetales bacterium
TTCTTGTCGGGGCGCGAGTAATGATAATTGCGCGAGAGACGTCCGAGTCTTGTCTATTCCGTCCTTTTTAACGAATCGTAGCAACAGTTTGACAGCAATCTTAGCTGACATATCCAGAGATCGCGTATGCAACCTCCGGCGTTTATCTCTTCCTGGAAATGATTGGAGTCTTGGAAATCAAGATGACGATCGCAGTTCTCGCGATCAACTGTGAATAAAAAACTTGAAAAGTCAATTTCATTGGATAAGATAAGCGGAACGGCGAGTTTTGTCGCAAATGAACGACGGTTCATTTTAATGAATCTAAGCTCTATAACCGGTTTATACGGAACCTCTAAGCGTCGTCATCCGCGCCGGTTGTCGCGTGATTTTTGAAGGCGGCGAGCGTATCGACCGCTTTTGACGCGCGGGTTTCGTCGTCTTGATAAAAGGTATAAATATGAAAAGAAGAAATTTTACTAAAACGTGCATAGCGTCCGCGTTGGCTTTAACACTTCCTTTCTTTAAGGAGATTTTGTTAGCCGATGAATCTCATGAGGAAAAGACGCTTCGAATTTTGCTTGTCGTCGGCGGACATGCGTATGATAAGGAGAATCTTCACGCGATGCTTCAAGATTGTCCTAATTCGACGTTTGAAGAAATCTCGATTCCAGAAAAACAGGATATGCTCAAACCTGGTTTGTCTAGCGACTATGACGTGATTGTTTTTCATGATCAATCCTTCTTTGAACTTTCCGACGAACAAAAGAAAAATTTAGAGGCTCTTTGGGGAGAGGAAGGAATGCCGACGGTTATGCTTCACCATTCGCTGATTTCCCATCCCGATTTTCCGCTTTTCCGAGAAGTATTCGGAGCTCAATACCTTCTCAAAGACTCCGAAATCGACGGAAGGGTCTATCAAAAGTCGTCCTATCTCCATCCGACTGATCTCAACGTTTATATAGTGGATCGCAAGCATCCAATTACCGAAGGCGTTTCAGACTTTAAACTGAACGACGAGGTTTTTAAAAATCTTTACTTTAATCCCCACGTCGACGTGTTGGCGACCACGGATCACCCAGAATCTGATATGCCGGTTTTGTGGACGTGGCATTATAAAAAGTCGCCGGTTTTTGGAATTATCCAGGGGGACGCCGGAGGCGCGTTTAACGATCCAAATTATCGAAAACTGGTCTATCAAGGATTGCGTTGGGTCGTTGAACAACGCCGGTAATTAATAAGTCTGCCCCAATAATACGGTAGAGTTTTTAATAGTCGTTTAAACGTTGATAAATAACTGATCCGCAACTTGTTGCGGGAGAAAGCGAGACCGTCTTTTTCCACGCTTTTTATCAATTTGGGAGTAATGTCCATGCGCCCTTTATTTTCCCGTTGCCTTTCATTTTTTATCGCGGCAATTGTAGCGCTCGTTTGCGTAAAACAGGTTGTCGCCGAATTCCCATTTTTTTCTCCCGCAACTCAAATTAAGCAACCAACCGAATGGAACTCAGATGAAAACGGCAATTCCGTAACCGATGGTTTGTTGCAACTATCGAGTTCAAACTCTTCTTCGAGTATGCTTTCTGAAAAGCTCTCTTTTGAGTCTAGGAAATTATACCGATATTCTTTCAATCTTTCCCAAATGGACGGAGAAGGAAAGACTTGCGCTTGTTGCGGTACGGAATTCTTCAATTATGATTACACGACTGTTTCCGAGGATAAAACGCCAGGCTCTAAATTTTCGGAAATATTCTTCGTTCCCGACGGCAAAGATGGAAGATACGAGGCGTCCGCGCGGTTTGCCAAGTGGGAATCACAACGAGTTTACCGTTCTTCATTTCCTGAAATTAAGCCAGTTCAACCGCTCTTTAAATTGATAAAGAATAACAACGGTAAAAGTGTCTTGCCGCTTGGAGACGGCGAATCTCTTGACAAGGACGGAACCTATGCGTTCAATTGCTTTAGTTCCCCCGAAAATACAAACTATGATAGAACGTTATTTTCGACGTCCGCTTCCTTTAACACGAATCGTTGGACAATTTGGAAAGATGCCTATATCGTTTACCACTTTTCTTTGGAACCTTTTGACGTTTCTTCGGGAGTCCTTGAAGAATCCGAACCAATTCCCTTTCTTTCAGGTTCTATTTTTGTTCGACTTGGATATTGGGTTAAGGGCGCCCTTGACGTCGAAGGAAGCGTCGATGGTAAAACTTGGATTAAACTTGGGAATTTAAATAAAGTAAGCGCGGAGTCGTTTTCTCTGGATCCAATTCTTTTTGAAAAATCTTCTCACGTTTGGATTCGGCTCAAAGGAGTTGATTACTCTCCCGAAGAGCATGGGTGTTCCTTACAAATTCATGGTCTTTCCGCGACATTTCAAACGGAACAAAAAGAATCTTTTCAGTTTATTGGCGCAGGAGAGACGCTTTTTGCGGAGCTTGATCAGAACGATTTAGAACGGTTTCCGACGATTAACGCGCGGTTGTTGGGGATCGACGAAAACGACGGGCTTTGGTCTGTGGAAAGGGATTCCAATCGGCTGATAAAACTTGATTGGAATTCTGAATTTATTAGGCTCAAAGTCGCGCCTGACAACAAACTTGCGGGCGGTTTTCCAAAGACGCTCGAATACGCGGTGAATGTAGCACCCCCAGCAACAATAACAAGAACAGTCTTTCCGTACTTTGAGCAGAACTATGCCAGTTCAATAGGCGGAATCGTTGTTAAAGATCAGTCGAACAGCGGCGTCGATTTGAGTTGGTGCGTCTCCGATTATCGTGTTCCTCTTACGCCAAAATTACGAGAGCTTTTGCCGGAGTCGACAATATCTATTTCAAGCGCTAAAAATGATTTTGAATCGTTTCAAATTGTCGTTCACGCGGGAGACGTTCCTTTAAGAAATTTAAAAGTTTCTATACCCGACGACCTTTATACGGATCAAGGTTTGCGTATTCCTAGGGACGAGCTCTCGCTACGTTACGCGTACTATCACTACGTCGATAGACCTACCGACTCAACCTGCGCGATCGGTTGGTATCCGGACGCGCTTGTTCCTTTCGAACAGGGGAGCGACGGTTTGGGCTCTCCAATAAACGTGGGGCCGAATAGCAATTTTGTCGTGTGGGTTTCCGTTCACGTCGGCAACGACGCGTCTGCAGGAAAGTACGGAGGATTTGTCGATCTTACTGCAAACGAAGGCTCTTTTTGCGCGTCGTGTCCTTTTGAACTTAACGTGCGCGACTTTTCTCTTCCTTTGAAAAACACTCTGGAAACGGCCTATGGATTGTCTTACGACAACATAAATCGATATCATAACTTACAGACAGAGGAGGATAAAAGGATAGTTTACGAAAAGTACTTCCGAATTTTCTCCGATCATCGAATCAGCACATATAATCCGGTTCCACTGGATCCGATTACCGTCGAATGGCTTTCGGACGAGGATCCTCCCCGTTGCGAACTCAATTTTTCCAAGTTTGACGTCGAAATAAGTCGAGTCTTTGACAAATATCATTTTACCAATTTTCGACTTCCCATTTTGGGATTGGGAGGCGGAACATATCAAAGTCGTTACGACGGTTCCATCAATGGTGTTAAATCCGGTTCAAAAGAGTATCAGGCGATGTTTTCCGATTATGTCGGCAAACTTCAAGAACATTTAAAATTGCTTGGACTTCTTGACTCCGCGTATATCTATAGTTTTGACGAACCAGAAGAGAAAGATTATGAGTTTGTCGCCGAAGAGTTTGCAAAGCTGAAAAAATACGCGCCAGATTTGAATATCATGCTAACCGAAGAACCGTCGAAGGGGTTTGAGGATATTTTGTCTGGAAAAAAAGCGTCGATTGATATCTGGTGTCCGGTTAGCCCTAATTATTCGGAGGATTCCGCCAAAACGGAAAGAGAGCGCGGCAATCGATTCTGGTGGTATGTTTGTTGTTTCCCTAAAGCTCCTTACTGCACGGAATTTACTGATCATGCGGCTTTGGAATTACGTCTTTGGCACTGGCAAGCGTTCGAGCGTAATATTGCGGGGTGTCTTGTTTGGACTAGCAATTACTGGACAAGTTCAACCGCCTTTCCCGATAGTTATCAGAATCCCTACGAAGACCCGGCTTGTTTCGTCTCCGACAGTTCTCTTCCCAAAGGCGCGAAAGAGTTATGGGGAAACGGAGACGGGCGGTTCATTTATCCTCCGCTTACCGCTTCCACGCCGGGACAAAACAGTGGAAAACCAATTTACGACGCTCCATGCGCCAGTATTCGCTTGGAAATGATCCGCGAGGGCGTCGAGGATTACGAAATGCTTGTCATGTTGAATAACCTTCTTAAGGAAAAGAATCAAAAGCTTTCCGCGCGGGAGAAACAGGAATATGGCGAACTTTTTAATTTTGAAGAGATTACTACAAGTATGACCAGTTTTACAAACGATCCTCTGGTTCTTCGTCATCGACGTCAACAAGTTATGGATGCTATTGAAGGATTGCAAAAAAAATAGGGTGTGTTTCAGTTCGATGGGATAATCGTTTTGACAGATTGAATAGCTTTGCTTAGCGTTTAACGCGGCAAATTCATCAAAAGTTTCGCCGCGTTGAATAAGGTTGCGCCCGATATTAGGATACTTTGGACGCGACGTAGACTGTCGTCGCGTTCCAAAGTTTGTCTTTTGCCAGCGGCATAGTCTAAGCGACGTTTATGTTTGTCGTCTGACTGTCGTTTTACGAAGAAAGGGGAGAACTATAGCGAGAAAAACGGCGTTTTTTCTTGAAACGTCAACAGCGCGCAGAGGGCAAAAGCCGTCTCAACCTCGGGGGAAATGTTTGATTTCCACATTCCGTCTTTTGATCTACTCGTTATTAAATCTTGACGGATACGCTGGATAAAAGCGTTCCGTTTTGATCGCTCTAAACTTGATTTTGCCGCTCGCCAATATGCTAGAACGGCATAGAATTTCGCGTAAGTCCCGTACTCCATTCTATCTTTTTTCGAATCCGTTTGAGCGTCGCTTGAGTATGTCTTTTCTAAATACTCAAATCCGCGTTGAATGATAACTTCGCAGTCAGAACCGCTTGATTGAAGCGCGTGGATTGCCGCGGCCGTCCTTCCGTATCCGCTGGGACCGTCGACTGTCATGTATCGAAAGCCGCCGTCGGAGTTCTGAAGGTTTTGAATAAAAGCAACGGCTCGAGCAATAGTATCCAACGGGACGTATACGCCGACGTTTTGACAAGCGCGGAGCGCTGAAAGTTGGCACACGGTGACAGGAATATCGGCAAGTGGAACGGGCGAGGGCGCATATCTCCAACCGCCTTCCGCATTCTGTGCGCGAACGATGAGATCGACCGAGCGTTTAATCCTGTCTTGAATAGATTGATCGGCGGTCATTCCTAATACCTCCGCTAAAAAGAGCGTCGCGTAACCGTGTCCGTAGAGAGGTTTTTTTCCTTTCTCGCACATATTCGATATCAACCCGTCAATCTGTTTAATATCAAGATCATTGTCGTCAACGTATTTGAAAATCGTTTGTTCATACGACTTGCCGATATTAAGGAATCCTGTTTGACGATCGTCGATTTGAAGGGAACAGTTACAGAGAAAAGTTACGATTTTAGAAATCGCGTTCCCGTAACGCCCCCTTCCGGGAAGACTTCCCGATGCAAGAAACGCCAGACCGGATAAAGCTGCTACTGCGGGATCGCGTCCAAACAGCTCCGTGTCAGAGCCAAAAGAACCGTCGTTATTTTGCCGTGCCGCAAGTTTATCAAGGCCGTCGTCTATAGCCGTCCGGATATAATCCGAGTCCCTTCCTTGCGAAGGGCGAACGGATAAAAGCGCGCAGACTCCCAGAAGCGACGCGTTAAGAAAACGTCGTCTTGTAACGCTATCGGGGAGTTTCAGAGCATGTGCCAATGTCATTTCAACAGGTTTTTGGCGAGTCGTATTTAAGAAAAGGTTCTATCGGAATTCCGATATCTCCAATGTGAAGTTCTCCAACATATTCTTTCGCATTCTCCGTAGTCAGTCCGACTTTATTCGTTGCTAAAGACACGGTGAGGGTGGCGCGAATAACGTCGGAAGACGTGGTTCCGTCGTCGGCGTTCAATCCGCTTGGCACGTCAATCGAAAAGATTGGCTTGCCAGAAGCGTTAAGAATGGGAACAACTTGGTCGTAGGGGCTTTTTAGAGCTCCGATGGTTCCAGTTCCTAACAGACCGTCGACAATCCAGTCGCACCAAGATAATTCACTTGCAAGTCGGTCGTAAAGAACTGGAGACGAATTAAGAAAAATCAACTTTTCAGGATTTCTTCGGGTCAACGCTTTAAGTATTTCCAAGTTCGTCAGAGCGTCTCCCGAGTAATCGTCGGGGGCGCCAAAGGCGATTACATGACATTCAACGCCTAAAAGTGAAAGCCTTCGCGCTAAAACAAAACCGTCGCCCCCGTTATTGCCCTTACCGCAACAAATAAGCGCGCGCTTAGGTTTTTTATCGTGGTTTAAACGGGTTGCGTTTGCCATAAAGACGTCGGCAAGGGAACGACCGGCATTCTCCATGAGCAAAAGTGAAGGAATCTTTCCTATTTCAACCGCCTTTGCGTCAAGATTGCGAGCTTCTTTTCCAGTCAAGATCGTTTGCGAATTTACAATCTCTTGCTTAACTTTCTTGCATACGTACGCGCGAAGAAACGTTGCGTCGTCAAAAATTTGTTCAATATTCAGTCCCACGCGTTCAAAAAAACCTTCGATTATCCAGTCGAACGTGCTGAATTCGGAAGAAATGTGGACGTTTGCTTCACGACCGGCTGCTTTGCTCATCGCGTCTAATACGGTTTGCGTTCCGCTTTGCCAGTTTGAAATAGGAAAATTGAAAAACACGTCAAGAAGATAGAGCTTGCCGTTTGGCTTTAAGACGTCGGCTATTTTTTTCAGGGCGACCGCCTTCCAAAAGTCGGGAATATGATGCAACGCTATCGAAGAAACAACGACGTCCACTGGTTCGCGTTTATGCCTATAACTTAAAAAACCTTCATTAAATAGTTCGACGTTTTTAAGACCTTGAGATTCAATTTTTTCTTGTAACAAATCGAGCATCGATTTCGAAACGTCCGCGCCGTAAACCTTTTGACAAAATTTTGCCGCAGGTATAACAAACGCGCCGGAACCGCACCCAATATCCAGCGCGACGTCCGTTGGCCTCAGACCGACGCGCTCTCGAATCTTTTGAAATTCCAACTCAAAATTTCTGAAAGAATTGTGGCGTCGTTCAAACTGACGAGCTATCTCCGCGTTTTCATAATTAACGCCCGCGTACTGAAACTCATTGTAAAGCCATTTAGGAGTATCGTCGTATTGATCCATAATTCCATCCTGACACAAAATATAGAATCGCTCTACGCTTATTATACGTATTTGGTTCAGTCTTACAACGCGTTGATTACGACGTTGTCCCTACGACGGAATTAGACTTATGAGAAAATAATAGGGTTTTCTCTTGCTTTTTGATATTAGGAGCGTTAGAATCGAGAATATGGAGTTGCTTACAGATCGATGCTACGCGTTTAATTCGATTTGTTCTTACTGAACTATTTGATGTATGGAGTGTATGATGCGCAATATCACCAGACGTCGATTCATTGAAGATTCAATTTTTGTTTCGGCGACTCTCG
>CAMZEO010000189.1 GCA_947305735.1 uncultured Planctomycetales bacterium
GCGAGTTGTTCGTAACAGGTCGTATTAAAGACTTAATGATTATTCATGGCGTCAACGTTTACCCGCAAGACGTCGAGTTAACCGCGGAACGCGTTTCTCCGTTCTTACGTTTGAACAACGGCGGCGCGTTTATGGTCGGCGATTATAAAAGGGAACAACTTGTTCTCGTGCAAGAGGTTGAACGGCGTTTTAAAGTGGAGGACGCTCCCGCCGTGTTTGAGGCGATTCGCGAGGCGATCGCGCTTGAACACGAAATTCCGATTGACGCCATCGTATTGATTCGATCCGGAAGTTTGCCCAAGACTTCAAGCGGCAAGGTTCAACGGCACGCTTGTCGCGCCGGTTACCTTGACGGATCGTTAAACGTTGTCGCAAGTTGGTCCCGCGAGGAGGAAAACAACGCTGTTGTCGCTCGGACGGCGAACGTTCGCAGTCTTGAGTCCTTTACCGAGTCCGATAATCCGCTTTACGTCTCGGGCGCGTCCGCGCTGGAAGAGGGGCGCGCGGACGCCGAGTCCGGTCTTGCGAACGCCGCCAACGTCGCTTGGGCGCAAACGCGCGCCGACTTATCCGGCGTTCTCGCTCCGACCGTAAAACCGGGATTGAAACCCCAAGAGTCGCAAAAGTCGGCGCTTCCCACCCGCGTTCTAACTTATGACGAAACCGTTCGTATTGTATTGGACGAGGTCTATAAGGTTGCCAAGGAACGCGCTCGTAATCTTACGGTCGATTCCGACATTACGGAACTCGGTCTGGATTCTCTCGAGAGAATGGAAATATTGGCGTCTCTTGAAGATCGTTTTGGAGGACAATTTCCGGAAACTGTCCTTCCCACGCTTTTTACCGCGCGCGAGGTCGTGGACGCCGTGCGCAAACACTTGGGCGGCGGTCGGTTGTTCGACGCTGAAGAAGTCAAGTCCTTCAAGGTTGACGAAACTTGTTACGACTTCGCAAGATTTCCCGAGTACCTTGCCATTCACGAGAAAATGGAATTGGCAAAACGATTGGGAATGAGCCATTTCTTCGAACCTCACGAGAATCCTGCCGGAGCGACTATTCGCATTAATGGCAAGGACTACGTCAATTTTTCGACGTACAATTACATAGGGACGTCGGGCGAGCCGAGCGTGACGGCCGCCGCTCAAGCCGCCGTCGCCCAGTACGGCACGACAGCCGGCGCGAGCCGAATTGTGGCGGGCGAAATTCCGCTTCATCGGCAACTTGAGAACGAAATATCCGCTTTTCTCGGCACCGAGGATACGATTATCTTGGTCGGGGGACATCAGACAAACGAAAGCATTATCGGGCATTTAATGAACGCGGACGATTTGATCCTTCACGACGCGCTCGCCCATAATTCGATTGTTCAGGGTTGTATTCTTTCCGGGGCGAGGCGCCGACCGTTTCCCCATGGAGATTGGGACGCCGTCGATAAGATTTTGAGCGAACACCGCGGCAAATATCGACGAGTTTTGATCGTCCTCGAGGGCGTGTATAGTATGGACGGCGACTATCCAAATCTTCCGGAGTTTATCAAAGTCCGCAATAAGTATAAGACGCTCTTGATGATCGACGAGGCGCACTCGATAGGGGTTCTCGGCGCGACGGGGCGCGGAATTGGAGAACATTTTGGAGTCGACCGCCGCGACGTCGATATATGGATGTGCACGCTGAGCAAGACGTTTGGAAGTTGCGGCGGTTATATTTCGGGACGCAAAGAGCTCGTTGAATACTTAAAATACACTGCTCCAGGGTTTATGTTCAGCGTTGGTATGCCGCCCGCGCAAGCGGGCGCGGCGTTGGCGTCCCTTCAAATCCTCAAGAACGAGCCGGAACGCGCGCAAAAATTGCGCGAGAACAGCGCGTATTTCAAGGAACTTGCTCGCGGATACGGATTGGACGTCGGTCTTGCTCAAGACACGGGCGTCGTTCCGATCATTATCGGCAATTCGGTTCAAACGTTGGCCGCTTCGCATCAATTGTTTTTACGCGGGATAAACGCGCACCCGATTCTTCATCCGGCGGTGGAGGAGCGACACGCGCGCATTCGTTTCTTCCTGACGTCTCTCCATACGTTTGAACAGATCAAAACGACGGTCGACACGTTGGCCGCGATCCTGACCGACCTGGAAGAACAAAAGTAGTTTTTCGAACTTCGCGGCGCCTCCGCTGTTTTTTACCTCAACGCAACGCAAACGACGGGGAATCGAAGCTCCGTCGTTTTTTGTTTTGTTGATTTTACCCCGGATAAAATCTGAGATTATCCGACGGCGCTTGATTTTTTCTTGGCGCTTCGCATAATTGTACTGGCGTTTGTCGTTAGTCATTTTTGTCGACGTCGGCGCTATTGTTTGGCAAACGACCGTAGTTATGGGGAAAAGGGAAGACGATGTATTATCCTTGGCTGGACGTTCCCGTGTTGACCGCGCCTATGCTGATAGCGGGAATAGCAATGTTGCACGTCATTGTGTCGCACTATGCGGTCGGAGGGGGGCTTCTTCTTGCGATAGAAAATCGGCGCGCGCTTCGGGATGGAGATTCGGAATACCGCGCTTATTTGAAAAATCATGCTCAATTCTTTATCACGCTGACGTTGACCTACGGCTCGATAACGGGCGTCGGCATTTGGTTTTTTATCGGTCTCGCCTCTCCGCTGGCGACTGAGTTTTTGATCAAGACGTTTGTGTTTGGTTGGGCTATAGAGTGGTGTTTTTTCTTACTGGAAATAGTTTCGGGGCTTACGTTTTACTACCTTTGGGATAAACTGTCTCCTCGCGCGAGTTCCTTTGTCGGGGCAACTTACGCCTTTTCCGCCTGGATATCGCTTGTGTTGATTACCGGCATTACTTCGTTTATGCTCAATTCGAGCGGTTTGATTGACGATTGGGAGACGACGGGGAGTTTTTGGTTCGCCTTTCTTAATGTCCAACTCATTCCTCAAACTCTTGCGAGAACTGGTTGCGCCCTAACTCTCAGTTCCTTCTATTTTCTTTGCCATGCGGCGTTTTGTTGCAAGAATGCGTCGATTTGCGAAATGGTGGCTCGTCGCATGCGCGTTCCTTCCTTTCTAGGCGTCTTCCTGCTGGCGGGAGGCGTCGTAAGTTGGTTTTTCTTTCTTTCAGAGTCGAGTATGGCGACGCTTGCGCGCGCGGCGGTCGCGAATATTTTTGCAGCCTTATTTGTCGCGATAATAGCAGCCGTCGTCGTCCTATTGATATTAGGACCGGTGGCAAAACCTGGGGAAAAGTCCGTCGCTATGTCGGTAGCATTGCTCTTCCTGGGGTTTGCCGGCGTCGGCGTCGGCGAATTTGTACGCGAGGCTGTTCGTAAGCCTTATATTGTTGATCGCGTCGTTTACAGCAACCAGATCTTGCGCCAAGACGTTCGACGAACGCGCCGAGACGGGCTTCTCTACACCGGCGTTTGGACAAATTGGCTTTTGGACGAACTTCAGAGCAAAGAAGAGTACCAAAACCTTAGTATTTCTTCCGAAAAATTTCTCAACAGACCTTCGAATCATATCGTTCGCGTCAAACCTGCAACAGTTGACGAGGAAAAACGGGACAATCCTGAAGGGGATGCGTCCGCTCCAACGGATCTGGAAACGCCTGCCGGGGATATCGACGATCCGGTTAGTTTTGTCGAGAAGACAGTCGCTTTCGGGCAATATCCCAACGGCGGCGGCTCCTCCTTTACTCCTACGGCGACGCCAATTCGACGGGGCGTCAACGCGACGTCCGATCGATCTCAAAACACCGGCGGCGCATTCTTTTCTCCCGACGAACCGGGGAATTTGCAGGTTTCTCAGTCGAACATTTCGACCGCCAACCATAGCGACTCCGGTTCCGTTCCCGTCGCTAATTCTTCGCCTCCCTCCGCGCCTAACGAAGAACCGGGAACCAATTTTGACGCAGAATTTCAGAAGACGTTCCCGATACAAGAGTCTATTCGAGAAAAGGATGAGAACATTAATGGGCAAATCAGTTACGGCAACCCCTCGCTTTTGAGTTTAAACGACGAAGATCGCCTGACTTTGGGACGCGCCGTTTTTATGTATCACTGTAATTGTTGTCATGCGGAGAAGTTTGGATATTCGGCTCTCGCTCCTTTGCTTGCGGGGCGTTCTGTCGAGGAGATTAAAAATCTTGCCTTGCGACTTAACCATACGCACTACTATATGCCTCCTTGGGCGGGGACTGAAGTGGAAGCCGAGCTTTTAGCAGAGTTCCTTGACACAATCAAACCCTCGTACCCCGAAAACGTTTTTTTAGAGACATTGCCAAAGAAAACCAGGAAGGCGCGAAAACAGGAGAAAGCGGAGAATAATTCTGAAGACGCCGGGTTGGACGCGACTCCGGAATCTGACGATGTTTCCGGCGAGCCCGAGTCAGCATCAGAAGACTCCCTTTCCGAGCCGGTCGTCGGGTTGTAGACGCGAAGTTGGAGTTGGGAAAACGCGTTGTTTATTTGGAGACTACTACTTTTCCAACCGGATCCTGGTCGGGGTAATTGATTAAAACGTAAGTGTTTCTATTGGCGTCGATTTTTACCTTCGTCACAATTTGAGCGCCAATTGTTCTTTCTTGTTGATCGCGAGGACGTATCGCAAGCTCATGTTCTCCGACGGGGATTTCAAAACTTGCCGCTTGTATTTGAGCGGGAAGTAGCCCCCAACATCGAGTGTCGGCAGACTCCGTAGCTTCCCAAACAATTCCGCCGACGTCCATTGCAAGGTTAACCCAATCATTGACCTGCCCGATTTCCTTCGCCGCGTAAATAGAACTTTTTTTAACGACTCGCCTCACGACCGCCTTTGCGAGAATTTGATCCTTGTTTGCTTCATATTGTTTGATAGCCATGGCGTTGACGTCGGCTATTGTTTCCGTATCGCCCATTCTTTCGCCGTCGATATCGATCTCGACGCTTTTTACTTTCGATTTGTTTACAACCAACATCGGGACGGGAACCGGCGCGATTGTCGGGGGAACCGAGTATTTGTTTGTTGCGGAGAAGATCTGATCGGCTAAAAGCAACGCGAATTGAGTCGCCTCTTCGTAAACTTGCTCTTTATAGGGTCCCCGTCCGACAAACGCGAACACGTAGAGTCTTCCGTTTCCCGGTTGGGAATGGACTCCTGTTTGAGCGCGAACGAGGTCTTGTCGCCCTTGTTTGAAATTCGGTTGCCATTTTACTACTTTTTCGTAACAACGTTCCGCGTCTGAAGCGTTGACGTAAGTCTGTTCCCAAAGAAGCCCCTCAATATAAGGACCGAGCGGCACGCGGGGATAGGCTTTTTTGGGATTAATCTTTCGTTTGTTGTCTCTCGGATCGTCGATTAGCCCGTTTTGAACGATTTCGTCCTGCTTTTCGGTAATTTGATACGCGTATGCGCGCGCGTCCTTTTCTCCGTCAAATAGGTCCGCGATAGCAAGCATGATTCTCACGAGGATTTTTTCGTAGTCTTCTCCCTCGTAGGAGTTCAGGTTGTCGTCCGTCCAGTAAGACAAGAGGTTTTCGGTTGATTTTTGAAGGCGACTTGTTTCAATAGCGTCGAAAGAATCGCGCGCTTGAAGGAGCTTTTCTTTTGCCTTGGCGACGTTGCCGGAACACAATTCCAAACTTGCTTCATCCAACGCCAGCACATCCTTTTCCTTTTGAGGCGAACGCTTTTGGCGTCGTTCGAGAGCCATCTTGGCTTGTTCAAGGTTGCCCTCCTCGTAATAGTCGCGACGAACTTCTCGCAATCGCTCGGCGTAACCGGAGACGCAACCGGAACAGACGACCAAAACGTTTAGCGCCGCCAAAATCAGCAGTACGCGACGTTTCGGAAAAAGAGAAGGTTTTGTTTGTTTGAATCTATTCATTTTTTGACTGACGACAACAGGCGGTTAAGCCGAATAAACGCGCGCTTCGTCCGTTTGGGAAGTCCTCGCCGAGGGAGTTTAGAATACTCTTATGAAGTTTGTTCGTCAATAGAAATAAGGTCGTCTTGTCATATTGGACATTAGCGCTATTATTCCGCCAGAGACAAACTAAGACTAAATTTCGGTCTGGGACAATTGGAGGATGAATATTATGATTTACGCGGATCATGCCGCAACGACTCCCTTTTCGCGAACAGCGTTTGAACGAGCTAGAGAGTACCTTTTTGACGAATTTGGCAACGCGTCAAGCCGGTATTCTTTGGGCGTTCACGCCAAACGGGCGGTCGAATCGGCGCGCGAAAGGGTTGCCGCCGCAATAGGAGCAGAGCCGGACGAGATTTTTTTTACGTCGGGCGGTTCGGAGGGAAACGCCTGGGCGACGTCGCGTATGCGCGAGAAATCAAATTCTCGATTAGTTGTTTCCGCGTTTGAACATCCGTCTGTGCGCGAGAACGCGCTTTCTTATAAAAAACAAGGTGTTGCCGTTGATTTCATTCCGGTCGAAAGATCCGGCGTAATTTCCTTGGAAGCCTGCCCTCAAATATTTCGCGGCGGAAACATAGGACTTGTCTCCGTCATGCTGGTAAACAACGAAACAGGAACGCTTCAGCCGGTTAAAACTGTCGTTTCTTTGACCAAGCGTTACCGGACTCTTGTCCACACGGACGCCGTTCAAGCCGTCGGTCGTATTCCAGTCGACGTTAAAGATCTTGGAGTCGATTTGCTCACCGCTTCGGCTCACAAATTTAACGGTCCCAAGGGAGTCGGTTTTCTTTACAAACGGCGAAACGTTGTTTTGCCTTCCTTGATTAAAGGCGGGGGACAAGAGCGCGGCGCTCGTTCAGGGACGGAAAACGTTTTCGGCGTCGTCGCGACCGGTTTTGCCCTCGAAGAAAACGTTGCCGCGTTAAAAGAAACAAACGAAAAAACGCGCGTTTTAACGCGGCGAACAATCGACGTTTTTCGAGAAGAACTCGACGAAGAAGACTTTTACATTATCGGATCCGAACAAACGCGAGCGCCTGGCGTAATGAACGTTCTTTTTCGAAACGTCGACGGCGAAGCGTTGGCTGTTTTGGCCGATATGAAGGGCGTTTGCGTATCGACGGGATCCGCGTGCGATTCCAATAAGAAAGAACCGTCGCGCGTATTGTTAGCGATGGGGTTTTCTCCAAAAGAAGCAAGTTCCGCGATTCGTATTTCATACGGCCGAGAAAACGCCGTTAATGAAGCGGAACGCGTTGGAAAAACGCTTTGTTTCGCGTATAAGAAATTACGGCGTCGGTAAGAAGCGCGCAATTCCACGAAATAATTCTGAAAACGTTTTTTGTTTCCGACGCGCTATTTCCGACGCCAAAAGCAAACAAAAGACGCCTTGACGTCGCCCTTGGAATCGACCTTTTTTCAAGCGACGAACAACTAGTTTATTTACCGTTTTTTATAGAGGAAACTTGGACGAGAACGCGTTTCTTTCCGCGAAACCTTGATAAAGCGACGTTTCTTTGACGATTTTAGACGAACAACGCCGACAGACCTTTCATTGATTATTTCTTAGGTTCTTTCGTGATTTTTCGGTAAGAATGAATTGAGAAGAACGTAAAGCTCGCTTTTTCGATGAAAAGTGAGCCGTCGAGGCATAAAAAACGTCCAACGCGGCATAACC
>CAMZEO010000190.1 GCA_947305735.1 uncultured Planctomycetales bacterium
CCTAGAAAGAACGCGACTCCATAGAACCCGAACTTATAGCATATAACGACGGGCGCGTTAAGAATTTGCGCGCCTCCCCAGAGCATAAACGCCCCGAGGATAAAAAACGGATGGAAGCGCGAAAGACGCGAGCGTAATTTGTCTTTTTCAAACATTCTGACAAATACCAGCGCGATCGAGAATATCCAGAGCGTCCGGGCGAACCATAGCACGCCGCCCCCGACTTCCGCCATGATCAGGAATTTAATCGCCCCCGGCGTCTCGGCGGGCATTTTGTCAAACGCGCCGGAAATCGAAAGACTGACCCAGCCCTGAATCCATTGAAACGCGAAAAGTCCGAGCGTCGACGGCACGAGTAATTTGACGGTGCGAGACCGGACGAATTCTCGAACCGAACGCGTCTGTAAAGACGTCCATGAGTTCATGCCGGCGACGAGAAAGAGCGCCGCCATGAACCATGGATAGACGACGTATTGAAAGACGTCTTGCGGCTGTTTTTCATAAAACGGCCCCGCGACGCCTTCGAGCCCGTTGGCGTTGAACATGAAAATCACGTGGTAGAACACGACCAAGACGACGATCGCCCACTTAATGTTGTCAATGTAAGCGCGTCTCATTTGTTGCATTTTCTCGGGTAAACGTTTTTAGAAGACGCTCAGTTCGGCGATGCTCGTCCGAACGCCGCGCCAACCTGAACCGTCCTGTTTCCGAGCGCCGACCTTTGCCGCGGAGATCCTTCGATTATCAAAATTGAATTCGTATGTCTTTGAGGCCGCGTTTTTCAATTCTTTCGCGCGAATTCCAATCGTCGTCGCGTCGGGGTCGCCGTCGACGCCTTTTTCGCCGCGCGGGTTAGCCCGACGGACGGAAGAAGCGGGCGTTTTTCGTCGACGCTTCGCAAAAACGCCGCGCTCTTTGGAACGGAAGTTCGCCTTTTTTGCGGGGGCGGGCGTTCGATCGCTCGTATCGCGCGCGGAAATTCGCGCTTCCGACGGAACGACCGTCGCGACGATTACGACGGTTGCCAGGAAACGTAACGGCAAGTTAACCTTGATTTTTCTTTGACGGTCGTTTTTAAAGCGAAGCGCGACGTTTACATAACGTCTAACATATCGCGCAACATATTCGCGAATTCCAAGTCGAGCTTTTCGTCTTTTCGCAAGACTTTGCGATAGGCTCTTTCGACCGCCGCCGCCGACAAGCAGTCTCCTCTCGCGGAACCGGAATCCTTTTTTTCCAGACTGGCGACGGCGCGTTCCCACAGACATTCCGTCAAGGCGCGAAAGTTGTCGTTGACCCATTTTTCGACGAGAAATTTTCGTCCGGCTCCGCCGCAATCTCCGCAACCGCAATGTTCATAATCGCAATGCTCATGATCGCAATCTCCGCAACCGCAACGCTCATGGTCGCGATGATCGCGGTCGTCTTCCTCCTTGAGAGACGCGATTAAGTCGTCGGCGATTTTCATTTGGAAGCCGATCGCCTTGTTTAAATCGTCGATCGTTTTGTCGGGCTTGACTTGCTTTTTGCGCAATTGCGCGCGTCGCTGATACGCGACGGCAAGTCCTTCCAGTAGAGGTAGTTCGTCAGAGTCGCCAAAATCTTTGTACGTGTCGACGACGTAGTCGTAAATCGCGAGGGCTTCTTTTTCGCGCTCCGCGCGCAGGAGCAACTCGGCGCGTTGCATCGTCGCGTCGAATAAGTCGACGATCGCGTCCGTCTCCCCGCAGCCGACGACCGATTCATACGCTCGACACGCTTCCGTCAACGCGTCGATCGCGTCGACGAGATCCTCCTTCGAGCGTTTCGGGGACGCCGCGATCCAGGAGACCAATCCGTCGGCAAGATCGCGTTTGTAATTCGCGCGCCCGGAGTTGACGAGCGCGCGATAGACGTCGACGGCGCGTTTGATCGATTCTCGCGCTTCCTCGGCTTCCGGACTTTCGACGTCCTCTTCGTCGAGCGCGTCGCGGAGAAAGTCCGCTTTTGCGACAAGCGCCTTGGCGAGATAGAAAAGCGCGTCGTCGTCGCGCGACGGATCCGTCTCCGCGATCCTTTGAAATTCCTCGATCGTTTCGTCGAGCGCGTCGAGACTTTCCGATCGGTTTCCCTTTTCAAACGCGATAGCGGCGCGGTTCAATTTGAGACCGACGAGATCAAGTTTCGCTTCGGCGTCTCCAAACGCGACGAGTTTTTCATTCGCTTCCGCCGAAAGTTGATATTGACGGTCCGCCTCGTCCAGATCGCCGGAATCGTTGAGCAGTATCGCGTAGTTGAGTCGCGCCGCCGCAAGTTGTTTGAGCAGGTCGACCGATTCTCCATACGCGTCGACGAGTTCCTCCATCCTTCCGAACGCGGCGAAATAATCGTCCGTCGCCGCTTCGTTTTCGCCTTCTTCTTGAAGTCTCGCGGCGCGCGCAAGATATAACGCGACGAGTTCCTCTTCGATTTCTCGCGCGTTTCCCGGGGTCGCGTCAAGAGTTTCGACAAGCTCCGCGATTCGCGCGTCCGTTTGTTCGACGTTTTCGTTGTACGCGCGCAACTCTTCTTTGCTGAAATGCAAATTGAAATCGGGCTCAAAATCTTCTTCGTCGTTAGTGTTTGAACCTTCAAGGGTCGCGAGAACAGCGGTAGAAAGAGCCGCGAGCGTAAGGAGCGCCGCCGACGTCGACGCGTCGGCGAGCGTTTGCATTAAGTAAGTCATATTGATCGTTTTTCTTTCAAAATAGTAAAACGAGCAATCTCGACGCGTCCGCGTCGACTCAATCCGCCCGTTCGTCGCCGTAATCATAACACGCGGGCGGGGGCTCGACAAGGGCGGGACGAAATCCTTTCAGATATTTGGCGAGGGTAATCTCGGAGTCGAGGCGATTGGAGTCGCAGTTTTCTTGGAGAAGGTGAGAACGGTCGAACGTGTGTTGACACAAATTATTATTTGTCAAGACTTTTTAAAATCTCCTTGATAGTTTTTTAAATTTGATTAAAATTGTGGAAAGTCGTCGGTTCAATTGAAGAATATTTTCCTTTGAACCGACGAAAAGACTGATTGTTTTACGCGACGGACGTTTTCGCCGACGTCCCTTTGAACGCAACCAGAACACCCTTTGAAGCAACTGACGGCGCGCGGTCTTTGTTAGACTAAGTCGAGACGGCGCAATTTTTTAGTATTTATTTATTTGAGGATCTTGCCATGAACACCACCCTCAAACGCAAAGGTTTCACCCTTGTCGAGCTGTTGGTCGTTATCGCGATCATCGGCATTTTGATCGGACTTTTACTTCCCGCCGTTCAGGCGGCTCGCGAGGCGGCTCGCCGCATGCAATGCACGAACAATCTCAAACAATGGGGACTCGCGACGCACAACTACTGCGACATTAACAAACAAACGTTCCCGATCGGCGCCACCAACGCCGATTCGGCGGGGCTTATCGGCATTGACAAACGTTGCACGTGGCTTCCGCGCATGTACGCGTTCATCGAGCAGCAATCGCTCGCTCAACGATTTGATTTCAGCAAGCATTTTTATCAATATCCGAACAATCAGGAGGGCGCCAACGCCAATCGCGATCCGATAGCGGTCGAGAGCGCCAAATTTGATATGCTCTATTGTCCGAGCGATCTCCCCGGCAACGAAATCGCTAAAAGCGAAACTTACGGGCGCGCGCGTTGCAACTACGTCGGTTGTCACGGGTATCACGCGTATACGCACGGCACGGGCGTAAGCGCTCAACATACGAATTTGTACACGACGTTTGAAGGTTCGATTTTCGGTCTTAGCACGATCGTTCAAATGGGTCAGGTAACCGACGGTCTTTCGAACACGTTGGCGTTCTCCGAAGTTCTGCTTGTTAACAGCGGCGTCGACTCCGACAAACGCGGCGACGTCTATAACGACGGTCAGATGGCCTCGATGTTTGCGACGATTCTGACGCCGAATTCTTCGTCTCCCGATATTTGCGCGCCCGGCATGTGTCCCGACGTCTCGTCCGGCGCCGGTCCCGTGAATAAGCGTCGTCCTTGCACCGAAGTTCAATCGACGGAATACTACGCGGCGCGCAGCAATCATGGCGGCGGCGTGAACGCGGCGATGGCCGACGGTTCCGTTCGTTTCTTCTCCGACACGGTCGCGGTCGAAGTTTGGAAAGCGCTCGGTTCCACTTACGGCGGCGAAACGACCAACACGCCGTGATTTTAGCGCGCGTCGTTTCTTGACGAACGCGTAAGACAGACGACGGCAAAGCGGGTCTTGCGGCGCGTTTTGCCGTCGTTTTTTACCGCGCGTTTTTTACAAACGCGGTTCTTAACAATTTTAAAGAAAAGCGAGTTTCATAATGAACAACAAACGTTTCACGGTCGCTATGGCGTTGTGTCTTTGCGCGACGTTGGCGCTCGGTTGCCAGAAGGGACCCAAAAAAGTCCGCGTTACCGGAACGATTTCCGTTGCGGGTGAAAAAGTTGAGACGGGCTCCGTCACGTTCGTCGACGCCTCGACGGGAATGAGCGAAGGCGCCGTCATTAAGGACGGAACGTTCGACTTCGAAGTCACCAAAGGCGAAAAGAAAGTAACGAACGTTCTTGGTTCCAAGGTCGTCGGCACGTATGTTCCCGATCCGTTGTACCCCGACCGCGAGGCGAATAAGTACGAGGATATTCCCGGCAAAGTCTTCACCGAGGAAAAAACGATCAACGTTACGAAGAAAGACGAACATTTTGATATCGAGTATTCCGGCGAAGGCGCCAAATAACGAGCCTTCCATTTTCAGACGAATTCTTATCAAAGCGTCCGCCGCAGTTTCGCGCCGGGCGTTTTTTTTTTGTCGCCAAGTCGTCGGCGCGGAGGAGCGGAAAGAGGGACTGGAAGACCTCGTATTTTTGTAGACTCTAACGTTGACTCATAGAAACGCGGCTTTTTTGTAAGCGCGGACGCTATAACTGAAGTAATTTCAAGAAAATATCGTTTTTTTAGAATCAAACTGTTGACGCGTCGCTTCTAAGAAGTTATCATAATACCGTTGACGCTATCTTCGCGTAGGGTCGTTACACCGTTTTTCTACACAATTCCGGAGACATTATGATGCGTGTCAATTTCAAGGGACGAAGCGTCGGTTTTACGCTTGTCGAGCTGTTGGTCGTTATCGCGATCATCGGCATTTTGATCGGACTTTTACTTCCCGCCGTTCAGGCGGCTCGCGAGGCGGCTCGCCGCATGCAATGCACGAACAATCTCAAACAATGGGGACTCGCGACGCACAACTACTGCGACATTAACAAACAAACGTTCCCGATCGGCGCCACCAACGCCGATTCGGCGGGGCTTATCGGCATTGACAAACGTTGCACGTGGCTTCCGCGCATGTACGCGTTCATCGAGCAGCAATCGCTCGCTCAACGATTTGATTTCAGCAAGCATTTTTATCAATATCCGAACAATCAGGAGGGCGCCAACGCCAATCGCGATCCGATAGCGGTCGAGAGCGCCAAATTTGATATGCTCTATTGTCCGAGCGATCTCCCCGGCAACGAAATCGCTAAAAGCGAAACTTACGGGCGCGCGCGTTGCAACTACGTCGGTTGTCACGGGTATCACGCGTATACGCACGGCACGGGCGTAAGCGCTCAACATACGAATTTGTACACGACGTTTGAAGGTTCGATTTTCGGTCTTAGCACGATCGTTCAAATGGGTCAGGTAACCGACGGTCTTTCGAACACGTTGGCGTTCTCCGAAGTTCTGCTTGTTAACAGCGGCGTCGACTCCGACAAACGCGGCGACGTCTATAACGACGGTCAGATGGCCTCGATGTTTGCGACGATTCTGACGCCGAATTCTTCGTCTCCCGATATTTGCGCGCCCGGCATGTGTCCCGACGTCTCGTCCGGCGCCGGTCCCGTGAATAAGCGTCGTCCTTGCACCGAAGTTCAATCGACGGAATACTACGCGGCGCGCAGCAATCATGGCGGCGGCGTGAACGCGGCGATGGCCGACGGTTCCGTTCGTTTCTTCTCCGACACGGTCGCGGTCGAAGTTTGGAAAGCGCTCGGTTCCACTTACGGCGGCGAAACGACCAACACGCCGTGATTTTAGCGCGCGTCGTTTCTTGACGAACGCGTAAGACAGACGACGGCAAAGCGGGTCTTGCGGCGCGTTTTGCCGTCGTTTTTTACCGCGCGTTTTTTACAAACGCGGTTCTTAACAATTTTAAAGAAAAGCGAGTTTCATAATGAACAACAAACGTTTCACGGTCGCTATGGCGTTGTGTCTTTGCGCGACGTTGGCGCTCGGTTGCCAGAAGGGACCCAAAAAAGTCCGCGTTACCGGAACGATTTCCGTTGCGGGTGAAAAAGTTGAGACGGGCTCCGTCACGTTCGTCGACGCCTCGACGGGAATGAGCGAAGGCGCCGTCATTAAGGACGGAACGTTCGACTTCGAAGTCACCAAAGGCGAAAAGAAAGTAACGAACGTTCTTGGTTCCAAGGTCGTCGGCACGTATGTTCCCGATCCGTTGTACCCCGACCGCGAGGCGAATAAGTACGAGGATATTCCCGGCAAAGTCTTCACCGAGGAAAAAACGATCAACGTTACGAAGAAAGACGAACATTTTGATATCGAGTATTCCGGCGAAGGCGCGAAATAACGGTCTTTTCGCGTTTAAACCGATGATCGTCAAGGCGTTCGGCGCGTTTTACGTCGGACGCTTTTTTTACGCGTGTTTTTTCGGTCGACGCCTTCGCGCGACGCTCCGCGTCGGAATAGACGGCGTCTTCGACAACGGCGACGGGTTCGCTTGTTGCGAATTCGCTCAACGGCGCGAATTGAGAAACCGACGTCGAATCGCCCGTCCTTGTAAAATTTTTGCTTCGATATATGATTAGCGTGAAGGCGGCGGGCGTTTTAACCCAAACGTTCCCGGATGATCGCGATTACAACATTATTTCGATAATTAGAGGCGTCAATATGCTTCGAGTTTTTAACACGTTGTCCCGTACTAAAGAGGAATTTCATCCGGTGGCGCCGGGCAAAGTCGGCATATACCTTTGCGGACCGACCGTTTATAAACCGAGCCATATTGGGCATATGGTCGGGCCGACGATTTTCGATACGATCAAGCGTTATCTTACGTATTCCGGCTACGAGACGACGTTGGTCGTCAATATTACCGACGTCGACGACAAACTTATCGCCGAATCGAACAAGCGCGGAATTCCCATGTCCGCGGTCGCCGACGAGATGACCGAAGATTATAAAAACAATCTCGCCGCGATGGGCGTCGACACGATCGACTTCTTTCCAAAGGCAACCGACTATATCGGCGAAATCATTAAATTCACTTCCGATCTGATCGACAAAGGCTACGCCTACGAGTCCGAAGGAGACGTTTATTTTGACGTCGCGAAATTTCCCGAGTATGGCAAATTGAGCAATCGAACTCTCGAACAGACGAGCGGCGAAGGGGGCGAAATGGCCGATCGCAAACGCTCGAATTTCGACTTCGCGCTTTGGAAATCGGCGAAGCCGGGCGAACCGTCCTGGGATTCCCCCTGGGGCAAAGGTCGACCGG
>CAMZEO010000191.1 GCA_947305735.1 uncultured Planctomycetales bacterium
ACGCCATTCTTATCAGTTGTATTCCAATCGTTGGAGAAGCGTTTATCTTATTGAGTCCTTCTACAAGTAAATTATAAGCGTCCTCCCGTATCCGTTTGTTACTCGCTTCAACTCTCCCGTGATAATACGCTAACAATCTTTTAAGTAGAATGAAGACAAAAAAGACAAGTAATGTAATCGTTACTATGATAACGCTTAAAAAAACTCGCTTACACAGTAGCTCATATCTCTTTTTTGTAACTGCGACAAACTGGTCGGAGATTTCCATATTGTCTTTCGAATTCTCGATAGAAGAGGTTTGATCTACCGGAAGTAAACTTTCGCGGATTGTTAACGATATGGGTTCGGATTCTTCTCGAACAAACTTTCCCTGCTCAACGTTAAAATACGAGGATTTGAATCCTTGAACAACCACATTCCCGGTTTTTATGGGACGAATTTTATAATCAAACGCAACGCCGTTTTCCAGCGAACGCTCAGTCGCTTGGTATATTTTATAACTGTCTAATGGAAAGTGGGGTTGCAAATCGGGAGCCCGAGCTCCTTCAAAAGCTCCATATCCTTGCAAGGAAACCGTGAAAGTAAAAGCGTCTCCAACGGCAACTTCGTTGGACGAAATACTGACTGACTGTTTTATATCCCCGTAGACGCCGACATAGTCGTCTGGCGCGTCTTCTTCCGGAATAGCTTTGACCAAAATAGAAACAGGATTACTTGAGAGAAAAACTGGTTGTTGTTTTGGTTCTGAAGTATCTGAGAAATCAATAAAAAAACCTTTTAGGGTGGAGGGAGCAAATTCAAGAGTCTGAGCTTTTGATGATCTGAATTTACGAATAAAGGAATATTTCTGATACTTGATTCTTTCCCCATTCGCGTTAATGCGGTCAACGCTCTCCGCTTTGGGAAGGAACATTGATTTTTGAGGGGTGTCAAAGAAAGAGAATCCAAAATCAAAGACGTCGCGTGATAATTGAATGTTGTTAAGAGTAAAACCGCAATGTCTAGAACTAATCTCGAACAACCAGTCTTCAAGAGAGACGTCTTCAATTGTGTTCGAAGCGATACTTCTCGATTGAAGCCAGGGAATGGTAAGATTAGGCGCCCCAAGATTATTGACAACTAACTCTAGAATATCGGAAGACTTATATTTTTCAGGCGCTTCTCGGATAAAAACGTTGACTGAAACTTCAAAAGGAACTAGCGGATAGACGGCAACGTTTGGTGAAATGGTTGTTTCAAGGACGACTAAGTCCGTATGCGTGGATTCTTTCACTGTCAACGTTGCGGGATCAACTTCGACAGACTTGCCGTTCACAAACATTTGTGGCGACTTTATGACAAAATTTCCAGCTCTTTGAGGCGTTAGTTTAAAGCGATATTCTGTAATTCGTTTCTCTTCTCGACTTTCTTCTGAACCGTTATAAAGGGTTCGAACGCTTGATCTCGTGGATGGTTCCAGCGCGACAATAGAAAAGTCCGATTCAAGTATAGAGAAGTCTGGCGCATTATCCAAGGTTGTATTAACAACAGACACTATTAAGACGGTTGACTCGCCTTCGTAGATTTCGCTCGGTTCAAGGTGCATTCTTACGCTCGAATCAGGAGTCTCCGCTCGAGTAGACGAGGTAAGAAATAATAGAGTGAAACTTACCAAAGCTAAGATAAATAGCAAGGCAAAACTGTGGTTCTTAAAAGAACGCGCGTTTTTACTGACGTGTATAATAATCATCATCGGATTCTTCAACGAAAAAAGACTTAATTCAAATGCCTGACAATCCAGAGCTTAACAATAAATGAAGACTCACCAGTCTTTCCCTGTTTTTTCTCGTTTCCGCAATGCTTGTTGAATGAAATGTCTTTGTTCCTCGGCGTCTTTTTGTCGGCGTTCAACTTGTCGTATTAACGCTTTGGCCTCTTTTTGTTCAGGAGTAAGGTTTTTTTCATTCTCAGATTCCGTTTTTTTTACATCTCTTTGTCGTTGTTCTTTTTTGTTCTGATGAGGTTGTAAATTTCTATTTTCGTCTTGATTCTTTTCTGAATCGTCATTAGGTTGACTTTGGGAGGAAGAGGATTCGTCTTGATTATCTTGCGTCTTTCCGTCGGATTGATTCTGCTCTTGTTGATTCTTGTCTTGTGAATTCCGTTCGTTGTTTTGATTCTGTTGTTCCTGATCATTCGGTTGTTCTTCCCGAAATGGTCGAACAATCTCTTGCATAATTTGGGATATCCTTTCTTGTTTTGAAACAAGGGTTTGAGATTGTCGGGAATCGAGAGCGACCTTTTGTTCTGAATCGTTTCCCAATAATTGCTGGATTTGAGTAACCAAGTTGTGTAATTCAGAATCATACTTCAAAGCGGCTTGAGCGGATTCAAGTATTTTCACTTCTGAAATGCCATCGAAAGGGAAAGACTGTTCGCTCGTTGCTCGACTGTTTGGAATCTCATCGGACGATAAAGACGGTTCTTCGGACGACTCCTTAGAGCACGGATTTGAGACTTCGTTTAAATGTGACGAGCTAACAATTTCACGAGCTTTTCTTTCAAATTCATCAACTGAATTACGGAAAGCGTTTCTATTCCAGTAATAAGATTCTATTGAGATTTCTCCGTATCGGGACAACTCTTCGGTATTCTTGTCGCGAACGCATTGTTCTTCTTCTCTTGCAACGCGCGCGACTAATTCAGGATATGACGTCGACACTTCGTCAATTATTCTCAATTGGTTTCGAGCTTTTTTCATAACTCCACGACTCGTTTTGGCATTGTATTGCGACAATAGAGACGCCGCCTCTTTGTTAAGTTTAATGAACTCGTTTTTTGCAGAATCTATTTTAGCTTCTTCATCAGAATCAATCGTATTGGACGCAGAAGTTCCTCCGCTATGACTTGATTTAAAATTCAAAGGTAAATTCTTCACGCCATCGACAATAATCTCCGCGTCTCTTTCTAAAATTGCCAAAGAGTTACTACCTTCATACATTGATTGAAAAGAAGAAGGCGTCAAAGATTTGAAATCAATCTCATCAAGTCGTTTGATGTAATCGTCTAGTTCCGTTTGAAGCCAGAGCAATCTTATTTTTGGAGAATTAAAAAGCTGAGAACGACGTTCCAGTTCATATTCTTGTCCACTTTTTCGTAGCGATTGCGCCCAATTCGCGACGATTTCTACATTGTCCTTTGATCTTTTTTCAAGTTTTGCATTTGGAAATGCTCGACTGAATCGAACCGACGAATCTTGAGCAATTCGTAATGTCTCTTGTCGAAGAGCGTTTCGTTTTGCGCGTTCTTCATTGTATCGAGCTACTATTTCAGAATGACTTGGCGCTTTGTCTTTACCAACGTCGCCGTTTTGTTCATTTTTCAATCTACGGGGAGTCGTCGATAGGAGAGGTTCCGCCATTCTTTGCGCTTGTTTAATTCTTTCAACGCCTAAATTAAAGTTTGAGCGCGACGCAACCTTCAAATTTTGAGAGTCGGCCAACTGAGTTAACAGAGAAATCGTTTCTTCATTCGCGTCTTGTTCAAGTTGCTTTATCGCTCTGTTGTAGTCCTGGATCTGTTCGAGAGTATCTCGAGTTTTGCCGGAAAACGTAGAAGCGTCGACTTTAAAACCATTCGAGTCGCCGGCGAGACAAGCTTGAGAAAAAATTTCAAAGACGAACAACAATGGAATTAAAACATCTTTTTGACGCCTTTTTGAAGGAAAGCGAAGGGGAATAAGGTAATATGACAAAAACGCTATGAGACCTACGACCAGGAACGGCTGATACAAATCTCGAAATTGAACGCTATCGTGCTCAGAATTTTTAGAGCGAGCTAATAAGTCGACGCTATCTTTGTAAATTTGCGCAAAGTTGAACCTACTATCGGCATAGTAATAGCGACCTCCCGAGATTCTAGCAATCTCTCTTAACGTTTCGACGTCCGGCTTACTAACGACAGGTTCCCCATCAAAGGTTTTATAGCTTCTATGACCGCTAGCGTCAAGGATTGGTATCTTCGCTCCCAGCAGATTTCCTATTGCGACAACAAAAATTGGAACTCCTGCTTCTGAAGCGTTTCTAGCGGCTTCTAACGGAAGAGAATCGTGATCTTCCCCGTCGGTCACCAGCAGTATGGCTTGAGATCTTTGCGTCCTCGATCCGAATCGCTCTAACGCTAGTCGTATAGCGTCGCCTATAGCTGTTCCAGAAGTCTGAACAGTCGTAATATCGAGTTTTCTAAGAATGCTTCTGAAAAACTCGTAATCAACAGTTAGAGGCGATTCTATTTGCGCGGAACCGGAAAAAGCAATTAAACCAATTCGATCTCCTGGACGTCTAGTTTAGCGATACTTAATCGATTCGGTTCAAGGTCTTCCGCCAGCATTGATTCTGAAACGTCAAAGAGAACAAAAACGTCGCGCCCAAACGAAGATACAGTCTTTCTTTCAAGTTCGGTTGATTTTGGACCAGCCAGAAAAAAAATAAAAGCGGTTGCGGAAAACAATAGTAAAATATTCTTGATCATTAAAAGAAATCTTGATCGAGGAGCTATAAGACGTTCTCGCATTTCATTAGAAAATTCATTGACTATTGCGTTGTAACATTTTTGCTCGTGTCGAGTTATAAAAAAAAAGAAAAATGGAATCGCAATCAAACCAACAAACGCAAGCGGACGGATCCAAAGCATTTTATTATCCTAATAATCCAACTTAAATGATAAAACGTTTTTAATATGGCGTCTAAATGTAATTATTACTCCGGTTCCTATATTTCAGTATGAATGACAACCCCGCGTTCGAAAAACCGGCGAATTGCTTGCCAAACGTATGTCAAGTTATAATGACCGAGTAATATTAGCTATGGAAAACTCCGAAAACGCGTGTTAATTAGTAGCGTATACATTGTCAACAAACATATGCCCAAAAAGGCAAACCAACCGTAAACATCGCGATAATTTGCATAGGAACCCGCGTCAAATCTAGAACGTTCAAGATTGTCAATTTCCTCGTAGACTCTCGTTAGAGAATCTACGTCGTCGGCGTAGAAATAAAGTCCTCCTGTCGCTTGAGCTATTGTTTGAAGCGTTGCCGAATCAAACTCGAGTCTTTGCATCGTCATTTGCGTTTGCCCCGAAGGCAGATAAGTTGGAAACGGAACAAGACCGTTTGTCCCAACTCCAATGGTATAGACTTTAACTCCAAAAGCTTTCGCAATTTTAATTCCTTCTTCCGGACTTAATACTCCGGCAGTTTGAGCTCCGTCGGAAAGAAGAACGACAATCTTTGTTTTATTGCTTGAATCCTTGACCATGTCGACAGCAGCGGCTAATGCGTCGCCTATGGCGGTTCCTGATTCTTCATCTAACACTTGCGTTCTAATCACGTTGCCATTTCTATCATATAAGGGAACCGGCGTTTTCACTTTCTCTAAAAGTTCAAGAAGTGAATTATGGTCCAGCGTCAATGGGCAACAAGAATCGACGTATCCTCCGAAAGTAATCAAAGCTACTAGGTCGTCGGTTCGACCTTTAAAGTCTTTGGACCCCAAAACAAACTCTCTGAACACCTTCTTTACGGCTTTAAGACGATCGACGGGAATTCCGTCAATTTTGAAATCTTCCGCAGCCATTGAACCGCTTCTGTCGACGCACATCACTATGGAAATACCATTTCCGACAATTCGAGATTCTCGAACGCCGATTTGTGGTTTTGCCAGCGCTACGATCAGCAATAGCGAACCTAAATACAATAAAAACGGTAAAAATTTCTTAAAGCGACCGGCGCAACTTTGAGGAATCTTCTCAAACTCAAACGTGGTGGAGAAGAGGAGCGACGTCCGAGTTTGCCGTCGTTCGCAGTAGTCTACAATTCCTACAACAAGAAGAAGAACTACTAAAAAACACCATGCGGGAGACTCAAAACGACACGCGCCCATTTTATGTCGTTATTTATATCAAAAGCCTGTGAATAAAGTCGTTCCATAACGTCTAATCTGCAGACGAACTTAAGGGGGTTTCACTAGAAACGTCTTGACGGTCGTCGGACCTCAAAGCGCTTTTAAACTGTTGAGCGCCTTCATTAAACGAGCGTTCCGCCTCATCTATCAGTTTTCGAACCTGCTCAAATATTCTGCTGGCGTCGTCAAACGTAGTGGGGCGTTTGGCAAACTTCACAAGATCAATTACAAGTAACGCCGATTCTAATAGAGAACGAACGCCGTTTTTTTTCAGAGTTTCGTAAGCGATGGCCTTATATTGATCCTCCGAGATATCAGTAGAATTCGTGAATTCGATATCAGCGGCGCTGCGCCAATCGTTTTTCAAACCAGAAAAGCCGTCAATTGTTGACAGAATTTCATGAGTTGTTTTCTCTTCGGCGTTAAGCCTAAATTTTTCAGTAAGATAGTTGCGTAAAACAGACGCTATTTCAGTATAAAAACCGTTTTCGTTTTCTAAATAAAGGCGAGATTTTTTAAGATCTTCCAAGCGACAAATCGCTTTTTCATACGGCGAAACTTCTGCGACTTGTTTAGAAACAGTATTCTCATCCGAGCTTTTTCTTTTCAAACATAATAACATTACGGCGACTGACACGAATATGGCGCTAAGAACACACGGTAAAAAGGGGAAAGATTTTATCGGGGAGAAGTCAGCCTTAATAACGTCGATTGAACCGGGCGCGTCAATCAAAGGAATATCAAACGTTAAAGGTGGCGTATGCATTGTATACGCCTCTTGATTGTCGTCGCGCAATTCAAGTCGAATGGGAATTGGCGGTAACGATACTTTTCCGCGATTATTAGGGTACGCCTTCCAGCTTTTTGTAAATATTGAAACTTTATCTGAACTATCCGTCTTTTCTTCGTCCAACAATTCTAAATAAAAATCTCCGTAAGAACCGGCAAGATCATTGTGGGAGGGAACGACATTTAACGGGGTTACCAGTTCAACGGAGATGATAAAAGGTTCTAACGATTGAGGCGCTTGAACCGACGCCAACGTTTTCAAGGAAACGGAACCCCAATTGGTATCAAGCGTCTGAACAGGAGCGATTTCGTTTAATGCACTGCCTTCAATCTTGTCGCGAGCTGTCGCGGAGGGAACAGACGAAAGAAGAAATGTCAAAACGAAGAACGCTGTTAATATAACACGCTTTACCAACGAGTTTACAAGGGAAAGCGTCGCTATTACAAACGAGCGCGACAAACGGTTAGCTTGACGTTTCATTGCTATGTTACTTTTCTCTTAGAGGGCAAAATCTTAGTCCTAAAAAGGACGTAAGATTTGGAGTTCAACGTTTTGCTCGAGCCTTAAAATACTCGCGCAACGCGTGAACATAATCTTTACCGTTCTCTATAAACAAAGGTTCGACGCGGGCTTCCTTGAATCTTTCGGCCAAAGCGGCGCGTTTAGCAATTAATTGTTCTGAAACAGCGCGGCGGACTCGCTTTGATCCGGCGTCGAGTTCAACTTCTTTCCCTGTTTCCGGATCTCGAAGCTTCACAAAACCGGCGTTAGGAAACG
>CAMZEO010000192.1 GCA_947305735.1 uncultured Planctomycetales bacterium
TCCCCAGCCGTAAAAAATCCTGCGGAAACGCTCGATCGCGACATAACGCCAACCCCGCGATTTCCTTCGGATCGGAATCCCGTCTGGCAAGGGGCGCGCGCAAAACGCGGCTCGCTTCAGGGTTGGCGATATTGATCCAGTCGTTTTCAAATCGGCGCGAATCGGCGTGACATTTGGAACAGCCGCTCTCCGGAGCGTTCATTAACGCGACAAGCTCGCGTTTCGCCTCTTCGATCGGCGTTAAAATCGGACCGGACGCCGTATAATCCCACGTTCCGTAGTAGATTCCGTTTGAATCGATCCACGTAAAGACAAGTTCGCGTTCCTCTCGCGTCAGCAAGTCTTTATGAACGGGATCGTTCAACAACATGTCGGCCAACGGCGCTTTGCCCGAACCGTGTTCGTACGGTTCGAAGAACTTGCACGAATAATACGCGGTGCCGTTCATGCAACAGACGCCCGCAATTAAGTCGACTTGATATTGGTTGCGTCGCCGACTCGTTAAATTCTCGTAACTTATGTTAAACAAACGCGTCGGAGCGCCGGAAAGATCAAGTCCGGCGGCAAGACGTTCTCCGCCGTGACAGGAAACGCACTTGGCGTCCCAAATCGGCTGGATCTGCGAAGGATAATCGAGATATCCGCTTCCCCACGATTCGTCGCGCAACTTCTCAACGGCGTCTTTAGGATAGCGCGTCGCGCCGGAATCCGTCAATTCGGGCGGCCCGTATTCGTGACACCCGACGCAACTGCGCGTAACGCCCGGCGCCGCTTGAATAAACGTGCGCATTCCGCGAATCATGCGGTAATTCTCGTCGAGAAGTTGAAAATAAACCGCGCGACCGGAAGGAGCCTCAAAATAAACGGAACCGTCTTCTTTCACGGGAACGATTCCCAAATAAATCTTCGGACTCCACGCCAACGCGGCGGAAATCGAAAACGTCTGATTCAAACCGTTGTTGCCCGGCGACGGAGTAACGCGCGACGTTTCTTCAATTACGCGCAGCCACTTGACGGAGCCGCGTCCGACGCCGCTAAGCCCTTTATAGACGTCGTTGACAAAAAAGCGTCCGACCTTCTGTTCGCGATCGACCGTTTCCGGAGCGAGCCTCGGAAGAACTCGCGGCATGACTGGAATCGGCGTGTGAAGATCGATCGAATCGTCGCGAAGCGCTTCCACGCGTTTGCCCGACCGGTCGATAAGAAGCAACGAATTGTATTGTCCCCGAGGTTGCGGCAACACGGCGCCGATTCGTTCCGGCTGACCGGGATCGGTCGGCTTGGCCGTCGGAAGAGGATCGGAAATCACGCCGGAATACAACACGACGTTCTCGTTAAGCGCCCAGGGATCGCAAGACTGACCGCGATCGAACGTCGGAACGTCGCGATACTCAAAATTGAAAATCGCGTTTTCGTCGTTTTTATCTCCGGAAACGTCGACCATGGCGATCGCGCCGCGCGGAGGTCCGTTATGTCCCGCGAATGTTCCAACGACAAGTTCCGGATTACCTGGAACCTGCCTCGCTTGAAGAATCGCTTCCGGAAAAACCATGTTGTTCGCAAAAAGAGCCGTTTCGTTTGTCCCGTCGGGCAAAACGGTCCATAAACTCTGAATCGTCAACGCGTTTTTATCGATATATTCCCAGCGCCCGAAAAGGATCCGACCGTCGTCCAAAACGGTCGGATTGAATTCCGTCACGTTGTTTACGGAAATCGTATGGAGATCGCTTCCGTCCGGATTGACGACGAACATCACCGCGACGCCGTTGTTCGCGCAGGGAACAAGCCCCGAATAACGCGTTGACGTAAAGACGATTCTTCCGTCGGGCAAATAGGACGGCTGAACGTCGTGCCACCCTTTGCCGCTCCCGCAATAGGCGTTGCAACCCGACTCAAAACCGACAATTTTGCGCAATCCTGTCCCGTCGATTCCAATTTCGTACAGTTCCGTATTCCCATTCGCCGTCCCTTTAAACGCAAAAACGACTTTCTTCGCGTCGTAAGAAAGCGACGGAGACGAATAGACGCCCTCGCCCAACGTTTCGGGAGTCGTCGCGTCGATCACCGCGCGAACGCGTTGTTCTTCCTTTGGCGCGGAGGGATTTTCCAAAACGTAAATTCCCCCGCCGGGTCGAAATTGGAAAAACGCGTCGTAAATATGCAACCCCTGATAATTGTGCTGTTTGGAGAACAGTATGGGAAAATCAAGGGCTTCGACGTTCGCCGTTTCGGCGTCGATTTGAGCAAAAACGACGTCGTTCGGCGCGCGCAACGGCAAAAGCAGAAGCGCGACGGCAAAGAAACTGATCGAATAGCGCGACATAACAAAAACTTACAAAAAAGAAAAACTCGACGGAACGCGCCGTTACCAAAGAAGTCCCCATTTCACGTCTCGCGGCCCGGCGTCCAACTCATCCTGATTGGTCAACGTGAAATCGTCGGAAAAATACCTCCTGAATTCCGGTTTGATCCAACGCGAATGCTCGTCGTGACCGGTCGCCGCGCGAAATTCTTCGAACGTCATCGGATCTTTATGATGAGAGGCGTCGTAGCAAAAATATTTGTCTCCCGATTCGTGAGGCTTAGACTCGTCGATCCAATAGACGTTGTCGTCGATATGATAGTCGGCGATACGGTTATGCCAACATTTGATAAAGAACTGTTGCGTGTCGTAAAAAACGTTTTTACGGATCGTTATATCAACCGTTTTCGCGTCGAGCCGATATCCCAAAATGGGAGTCGCTATTTTGTTTGGACGCTGAATATGACTCCAGTCGCGTCCGCTGTCGACACAAAGATTATGTTCGAACACGACGTTTTCGACGACCGTTTCCGGATTGTCGAACCAGATTTCAAAAGCCTGTTCGCAACGATACGTCAAGTTGTCGCGCATGAAAAGATTTCTGGCGACGTCCTTCTCTGGTCCTTGCGTCGTGATCGCCACGTCGTAAACGCGGGAAAATCTACACTTCTCGACGACGCAATCTTCCAGACCGTCCCAATATTCCACGCCGTTGCCAAAGCGAACGCGTCGACCGGTTCCGCCTTCGTTGGAAAGATCGCCTCCGCCAATCCAGTCGAACGCGCAGTTACGAATCGTTACGCGCTTGGGTTTCGGCAACGAGATTCCATGCGCGCCCGTGTGGGAAAACGTAATGTTCTCAATAACGACGTCATGTCCGCCGCAAACGCAGCAATGATTGCGAAGAGGCGCTTCGACGGAAACGAATTTCTTACCGGGGTTTTGATCCGAAATCATATAAACGCGGCGCGTTTTCTTATCGTACCAAAAATCGTTGAGCTCTTTGAGCTCGTCCAACGCCCAGCGTTTAAAACCGCAATATTCCGTTTTGTCGGCCGTCGTTGCGAAAAACTTTTCGGGTCGATACTCGAAGATCGTCATAATACCGCGACTCGGCCCAGCCGGCGAAGGTTCCGTCAACACGAGATTCCCGACGTCGGTATTGAGCCCAAGAGAAACGTCTTCGTATTCGCGAGCGTCAAGAGGGATGAAATCGAAAGTTCCTCCTTTGGGCAGTTTGCCTCCGAGAAAGAACGTAATTCTTCCGTCGTTCGCCTCGACGTTCGGACGAAACACGACCGTATATTGGCGCCATTCGGAAGAAATTTCACCAGGCAAATCAATCGTGTCCCCATACCCGCTCCACGGCTTGCCCGTCATCATGAGCGTAACGCCGCCGTCGATTGTAAACGGAACGCTTGCGCGAGCCATAAAACGCAACGCGACGCAACCGCCCGGCTTCACGTCAAACCCGTCCGTCGTCCACTGGAGATAGGACGGCTCCGAGCCGGGTTCCTCGCACTCGATCGCATACCCTTGAGCGCCGTCAAGATCGTCGAATGTCGCGGAACGATAGGTCGCTTTAGCGTCTTCTTCGGTATAAATATGCCACTTGCCCGACGCGAAACCGCGAACGTAGTCCGTAACGCCAAGATCGCGCCAATCGCCCTCGCGCGTCGCCCAAAGATTTGAATCCTCATCTCCGACGCGAACCCATTTAGCGCCCCCCGTCAAATCGACGCTCCTTTCCCGTCCTATAATCCGAGTAAACGATTGGATTTCCTTCCGCTCCCGACTGACAAGTCAACCTGCCGCGCCAGATTCCGTCTTTGCGAAACCGAACGACGTCGCCCGGCTCGAATTTCGCCTTATTCACGCGATCGAGCGTCTTCCAGGCGTTTTCAGGACTTGTTCCCGACGCCGAATCGTTCCCTGAGTAAGAATCAACAAAATACTCCGTAGCGACGCATTGTCTTATTAGGCAAAAAACCGTAAGCGTCGCGGCGAGAAATAATAAACGTTTCATTCGACGTCCTCCCAGACGTTGTCGACCGACAAAACGAGAAATCGTTCAAATAGCTTTTAGAAAGGCGGTTCCGAGAAAAATCCCGGAACTGTGCAACGTCAAAACACAGGGGTTATTGAAGCGTTACAAAAACGCCCTCGCCAGACGCAAGCTCAAACGTAAAAAAGCCTTCGTCGTTCGGTTTGACGACTTGCGGAACGCCGCGATACCAGGCCGTCGCGCCGGAAGCGTCAAGCTTCATACGAACGGTCGCGCCTTTGTTGTCCTGAAGTTCGGACATATTGACCAACGTGAACGCGCCGCTCTTCGATTCGTCCTTCTTCTCAAAGCAACCGATCAGAAGAGGTTCGGCGCAGTCGATTTCCTGAATCGCGTTAAAATCTTTGTATTCGCCGGTCATCTTCAAATACGGAGTCTCGTCCGTGCAGTTGTGCGTGAACGCGCCAATATTGCGATATTTAACGTATTCGTCTGAAAGTCGGCGCAGTTCCCAAAAGACGGGACGCGCGTCGTACCAGGCGGTCGTTCGACGACTCGACGTGTCGACAAGAGACGGAAAATCGTCGTGATAACCGGCGTAAGTCCAGCATAAGATGCAGCGACATCCAAAAGAGAGCATCGAATAGCACTGCCACCGATACTCGGCTTCGGTAGGCGTTCTTTTGCTCGGGATCCACCCAAACGTCTGAATATAGCACCAGAACTCGCGGTCATACTCTCTGGCGACCGACGCGATCACGTTGATCGACTCGACGTAATCGGCGTAAGTCATTTTTTTATGATCTTTCGTCCAATTAAGTGGATAAATATCGGTGCAGATATAACTTGCGTCGAACTTTTTGCAGAAATCGGAGCAATATTTGCGGAACAAGTCGGGGTCTTTGTCGTAATACTCGATCGCCGCCGCGCCCGCGCCGAATTTTAGCTGCGCGGCGTTCGCATACATCGGAAGAAGATTGACGTAAGCTTCCTTACCCGTCGCTCGTTTAAACGGATTACATTTTGCCGCAAGTTTGTCGAAATCGTCGGAGCCTGGTTCGTCGGTCACGTACGCGCCCGTGTAACTGGGATGATCGACGTATTCGGAATCGCCGACGAGAGGTTTGAGATAAGCGCCGTCGTTGACGTAAACTTCAACGCCGTATTTGTCTCCGGCGGAAAGCAACCTATTCGTCGGTATCCCGCCCATCGCCAGCAGAAAGTCAAATCCGCAGTCGGCGTAGGTTCGCATGTATTCGTCGTTGAAATCAGCCGGTCGGAAATTACCCCACGCTCCGACGCGAATGCGTTCGCGCTCGAAATACTCGGGCGGATAAGCGCTGTCGACGGCGACGCCAAGGGCTCCGCGAATACTGCTCATAATCGCGACGGCCGCCGCTTCGCGAGTCAACCCGTTCAATTCTTTCGCGCGTTCCGCGACAATCGCGCCTATGTCGCCGTAATCCTTATAGGAGGTAAGCGCGTCGGCTATGGAGTCAAACTCGCTTCGCGAAAGAACGTCCTCGGGGCGAAATTTCCCATTTTGTTCGTTCATCAGTCCGCGCGCTAAAACAAAACGAACCGCCGACTCGGACTTGCGTCCGACGACGTCGGAAGGAGACGACTCGTCTCCAAAATCTTTGAGCGAATAAACGCCCTTTTTACGAGCGCAGTAAATGACAAAACCGCGAGAGGAAGCGTCGCAAAGCGCTTCAACTTGTCCGTCGCGCAATACGACGACGTCTTCGCGCGTATTCTTCAACTTAAACGTCGCGGGAACGGCGGGCTCGGCGATTAAAAAGTCGGAGCTTCGGAAACTGTCGTCAAGAACGCCTCCGGGTATGACGCAACGTTGATTATCTCCGTTCAAGACCGTCGTCAACGAATAATCGGGATTGTCGTCGGCGGCGTTCAAAAAGGCTTCCGCAGCTTCGCGAGTCGGAAAAAAACCGAGTCGCGAAATCGAATAATTCGCGCCGACCTCGCTCGGATTCGTTGGATCAAAGCGAAACGCCTTGATCGTCCCTTTCCAATTTCCGTGCGCAAACGTCCTCATATCGACGATCTTATTATGCCATTCGCCGTCGGACTCAACGCTAAACGCGGAAAAACTCTTATCGGAAAAGGTCTTCAACTCCTCGTCGTTAGTAAAAAAAAGTCCGGCGGTTCCAATCGTCGACTCGTACTTGTAACGAAGAGCGAAAAAAGGACGTTCCGACGCTTTGAACGCGTCTTCCGGAGTCATGCGCAGAGTAAGCTTGCAATCGGTTCCCGTCGATTTAATCGTCGTCAGTCCGAATTCGCCGCCGGTTATTCCCTGATCGACGTAAGAATTCTTGGCGGCTTCGCCTTTGTTGAAAACCCACTGCGGTTCGTCGGCAAAGGCGGAAAAACAAACGTCGGCAAACGCCGCGACAATCAGCGTTGAAAAAAGTCGCGTTTTTTTCATACGATGCTCCTCTCGTTGCGGAAAGCGTCTTTACGCCGGAATCAAAAATAAACGCCGTTGCGGAAAGACGATTCTCCGTTACAATTGACGAGTTCATTGTAACGCCGCGAGTCGGTAAATGCAACAATCAAAAAAGAAAAACGCCGCTATCGGCGAAACGAGGAGAAAAAATGAGCGAAAAGCAAGTTCGCGTCGGCGTCGTAATGGGAAGCGACAGCGACTGGGAAAAAATCAACGGCGTAGCAAAAGCGTTGGACGAATTTGACGTCGGTTATGAAATACGCGTTATGAGCGCTCATCGCACTCCGGAAAAAGTCCTTGAGTACGCGTCAACCGCAAAATCTCGCGGACTTGGCGTCGTCATTGCGGCGGCGGGAGGCGCCGCACATCTCGCGGGCGTGATTGCGTCGCACACCACGTTGCCGGTAATAGGAATCCCTGTAAAAACCGACTTGATGGGCGGTCTCGATTCCCTCCTTTCCATCGTTCAAATGCCAGGCGACGTCCCGGTCGCGACGGTTGGAACGGGATCCGGTGGCGCTAGAAACGCCGGTATTCTCGCCGTGCAAATGCTCGCGCTTGCCGACCCCAAACTGGCGGACGCGCTCGTCGAATTCAAAAGAAAACTCGTCGAAAAAATCGCCGCGAAAGACGAGGCTTTCTAAGCTAAATTGCAATAACGGTTCGTCCCGTCTACTCGCAATCTTTTCCAATGAACGAAAAGCGTCGGCGTTTTC
>CAMZEO010000193.1 GCA_947305735.1 uncultured Planctomycetales bacterium
TAAGTCGGTTGAAACGGTCTATGCGCTTTGGGAGCAATTTCTCGAAATAAAAATCGATCGTCGGTCGGTTGTAGTCGCTCTTGGCGGGGGTGTTGTTGGAGACATTTCAGGATTTGTCGCCGCAACCTATGCTCGAGGTATTCGCTATTTCCAAGCCCCGACGTCTTTGCTGGCTCAAGTCGATAGTTCTGTCGGCGGAAAAACGGCGATCAACTTGCCGAACGCCAAAAACATGGTCGGCGCTTTTCACCAACCTTGCGGCGTGCTTATAGATCCCGTCGTTCTGAAAACCTTGCCCGATGATCAATATCGTTCTGGTCTTGGCGAAGTCGTTAAATATGGTTGTTCGCTAGACGCGTTTTTTTTCAATTTGCTGGAAAGAAATGTCCTGACAATTAACGAACGTTCTCCCAATATCCTCGCTGAAATCATTGCTCGTTGCTGTCGAATCAAAGCTAAAGTCGTTTCACAAGACGAACGAGAAACAACGGGGTTTCGCGCTCTGCTTAATTATGGTCACACCTTTGGGCATGCGTTGGAAGCGGCGATCGGCTACGGGAAGATTCTTCATGGACACGGGGTCGCTTTAGGTTCGGCGTTGTCCGCTAAGCTTGCGCTTCGACTCTCTCAAAAAGGAGACGAGCGCTTCAGGAATATTAACGATTCTCTGGTGATTCGTCAAAACCAATTGATTGCCGCTTTTGGTCTGCCGAATTCTTTGTCTGATCTCGCGGACTCGGCGGGCGACGAAGTTGATCTTTCGCCTAAACGACTACTTGAATTGATGACGTCTGACAAAAAATGCGAATTTGGCAAATTGAAATTCGTTTTGCCAACCGGTTTAGGTCAATGTTCACTCGTTAGCGACGTCCCTATAGACGACGTGCTCGCGATCTTAGAGTAACACGTTCACATTTTCCAATGACGACGCGGCAGACTACCCCCAATACGACGCGACCAGTTCCTGAAAGACGCTTCAATTACGCGAGTCAGTCGGGTTTCGTCGCCTGCGCCGCCGTAGTTGTAATTTGTTGTTTTTTCCCGCTGACCGCGCCTGACAAAACCGATTCGGTACGAATTCCAGTCGATCCGAAGGTTTCTTCAAATCCTGACGACGTTGGCGCCGCGACTCCAATCGCTTTTATGGTCGATCTTAATCAGGCGTCGGCAAGAGAGCTTGCCGCATTACCTAGAATTGGCGAAACGATGGCGGCAAGAATTATTGATTATCGAGAAATAAACGGAGATTTTACAACGGTCGACGACTTGATTAACGTTCGGGGAATAGGATCCAAAACGCTTGAAAAGTTAAAACCGTTTTGTTATGTAACCCACAAAAGGAGCGATCAAAACGAGTAATCGTCCGAACTCTTTTTTCATCTATCACGCTAAACTTAATGATTTGACGTCATGACTGAAGACATAATGACAAATGGCTCGCTGGTATATTTGCTTTTTGCAATTCCCCCCGTCATTCTTGCCGCGCTGGCGAGAAACTCGCTGGCTTCGCGTTATTCCAAAGCTTGTAAGGCGCCCGCCGCGATGACGGGCGCGGCGGCGGCTCGCGCTATTTTAGACTCCGCGGGGCTACGATCAATCGCTATTGAAAGAATTCCTGGAACGCTTTCCGACCATTACGATCCTCGGGCAAAAGTTCTTCGTTTAAGTGAAAATTCTTACAGCGGTCGCAATTTGGCGGCTGTTGGAGTCGCGGCTCACGAAGCGGGACATGCCCTGCAGGACGCTCAACATTACAAGCCGATGCTTGTTCGCCAAGCGGCGGTTCCTCTCGCCTCCTTTGGAAGTAATTCGGCAATGGTTCTTATGCTAATTGGCGCGATGATGAATATATTTGCGCTTATCATTGCAGGCCTCGTTTGTTTTGGCTTTATAACGTTTTTGCAAATTATCAATCTGCCCGTTGAATACGACGCCAGTTCGCGAGCCAAACGACAACTTGAATCGCTGGGGATCATTTCGGCGGACGATCTGCCAATGGTTCGTTCGATGTTAAGCGCGGCGGCGCTGACATACGTCGCCGCCATGCTTGCTTCTCTCCTTCAGTTCTTGTACTACGCGATGAGATTTCTTGGAAACTCCAATCGAAGACAATGAGAGTCAAACAGATAATAAACCGCGCCAAACAAGAAATAAGCCGTCGTTCGCTTTCACCCCTTTATTCTGCCTTATGCTCTCCGCCATTCTCGGCGGAGAGCCCGCTGTGAAGGCGTTGTTTCTCGATTTTTTCCGTCTTTTTTAGCGGGCGTATTAACACGCGTTTCGATCCTATGTAATAATCGGACCCGTTGAAAGCCGCTATCCGGACAATACTTTCACCAGAGTATTCGTCGGGAACGACAATCGTCGCCTCAAAACGTCCGTTACGCGTGGACGTTCTGACAGCGTCGACGACGAAATTGTTTGCTTTTCTGTACGTTTCCTGAAATTCTCGCCGACTTTCTTCGGATTCTGAAAAAGGTCGTCCCCTCTTCGTCTTTTGGACAGAAGTACGAAAGTCCGCCAAGAGCAATTCTACCTGAACGATAAACTCCTTATCGTCAAAACTCGGAATATTTCCAGAAACTTCGACTTCATTCGTTGAATAGGCGACGTCGGGAGCCTCAATATTAACTCGTTTGGGAAATTTAACTCGCAACAAAGGATCGCCAAAAAGATTGAACTCTTGAACATGGTCTTTTATTTGTTCGCGTAATCGATTCGCTGTTGGATCTAAGATAGCGGCAGCACGATCAAGCGTCAGTCGAAACGTATTTATACGTTTAATCTCCTCAGCCTCGACTAAGCCTTTCTCCAATCTTTTATTGAGTTTTTCGAGTTGAGAACCCGGCTTTATACTATCTTGATTTGCGGTTGAGTCGTCCCGATCGATCGAATCGTAAGAATCTTCGCCCCCGTTAGATCCAGGCGACGACTCGTTTGACAAATCGTCTTTAAAAACTGACTCGCTGTTCAAAAACGATTCATCCTTTGTTGTATTTTCAGAATAATCAGGGGATTCAAGAGCTATTTTTTGAGAATCCAATATCAAACGTCCCAATATCGCAGGTTCTTCGATAATCTTCGAAGAATCGCGGCTAAAAGCTCGTTCCATAAGCGCGGAACCCAAAACGCACATACCGTAGGGCGCCGTGAGTCTGCTCGCGGCAAAAACGGCGACCGGTCCGTTTGGACTTAGCGCCGTTTTTTCCGCCAACGAAACGTCGTTCGCGTCGTACGCGCCGGTATAACAAGCGAAAAACAAAGCAATTGGAGAAGTTGCGTTAGAACGCAGAAAAGCGCAGTCGTCTATTTCGAAAATACCATAATCCCTATTTTTTGCCTCAAACCGATCAAGTCCATAAACGCGTCCGTGTCCCATGTAGATAAAAAAGAGAGCCCCCTCGTTCGCGCGTTCCAGAAAAACGTCGCCAAAGTCCGGGGGATAAGGACAAAAAACGCTTTGAAGAGAACATTGTGTCAACGACACGAAAAATTCCTGCGGCAAATATTCCGCAAACATCTTTCGCGCCATGCCGCTAACAACAGAATCAACAAGTGATGAAAAGCCTCCAAGAGGATTGGGACCGCTAATCGTCTCGCCTGGTTTACTTCCTATTACGCGCAAATCCAATCCGTTAGGTCCGGCAAAGACATTAATGCGACGCATCCAATTGCCAACCGGGGAACTCGTTTCATAACGAATTGTTTTGTCTATGAGAGAATTCAATTCTTCGGGAGTTTCAACTGGAAATCGTCCAATCGGCGCGTCTGCAAGTCCGTCGGAGTCAAAATCTGCGTAAAAAGAATCAGTAGCGAGGAAATCTTCAGAACCAAAAGCCTGAATAGTGGAAGATGGGACGCGCGCCGCTGGAACGACGTCGCGCCATCCGTATTTTGCATTGTTCGTAGGAGCTCCGTCTCCAACAAGAACTATTGCGGCGACGTCCTTTCCTTTTGCCGCTTTGATTATTTTTGCTCGGATCTCGCCGGGAGAAGCAACGGGGCGCGTCTGAACGTCATAATTAACTCCCCCGTCCGGCGATTTAACCGCTAAAGGCAAAAAAAAGATTTCATATCCTTGCGACTGCCGATATTCTATCCATGGTTGCAACGCCTGTTCAAAAACGGGCGGAGACACGACAAGGACGGTTCTTTTTCCAGCGGGCAAATCCTCCGCTTTCTTCCACCGGGACGCCAACGTCGTCTTATCCGTATTCTCCTCGCTCATAGAGTCGGTAGCGAAAAGCTCGACCGCGAGGAAAAAAACGCCCAACGTAAAAATGAGAAGAAACTTCGACAAATATCGCGGACTCGACGCGCTTGTAGACACAATGAATCCATTCATACTTTATATCCCGGCAAAAATCCGACGTTACAACGTTTCGGCGCGAAACGCAAGCAGGTTATTCTCAATCAGCGACAAGGAAACCTCCAAAATACGAAGCAAACTCTTTTAATGCCGAATCAACAACAATTCCTTGTCTTCGTATGCTACTGATAAAGTCCCTAAAAGTCAAGGCGTCGATTGATCCCGCCTTCGCGTTTCTTCAAGCAAGAAAAGACAATCCAGACCCAATGAGATGGGACATTGGAATGGCGCGAGCGCATAGAAAAGTCACCGAAGCGATCAAAAAGGCGATAAAGGCAAAACCGAACAAAGAAGCCGGCAGAACGGAAGAGCCGGAACCGACGCCGGAGATTGAATCGTTGTCGCCCGAAGAGTCAGACGTTCAGGAAGAGACGACGCAAGAAGACGCGCCGGTTCTTGCCGAATACATCGACTCGGACAACAAGCCGGTTTCCGCAGAAGAAATAAACGAGGCGCGAAAAGCCTACGACGAGTATCTTTCCGCGCCGTTAAGCGACGAAGAGCGCGACGCGATGAAAAAACGGCTCTTCGATCAGATCTACGGGAACGGGTCAAAACCGGACGCGCCCGTTATCGAGGAAGCGACGCGGGAACCGTCGAAAAGCTCGTTCGAGGGTAAATCGTGGAAGTTTGACGGAAGAACTTTCCAAAACTACTCTCTTGGCGAACACAGGAGAGGCGCCAACTTCTTCCCGAAAGGAACCGCGTCGGTAGAAGACGGGAAACTTATGATACGTTTTTCCAGCTTCCCGCCAGAAGGAGCGAAGAGAAGAATTAAAAGCGCCGGTTTTACATGGAATCCAGACGCAAAAGCCTGGACGTTAAACGACGCCGTCGCGTCGGGAATTAAACCGCAAGAAGGAGAGAGTATCGAAGACGGGCAAAGTTAAGGACGCTTTAAACCGCGTTTATGACGACTTGCTTTTTGACGACTCCACGCACAAAGAAGTATTTGGGCGCGGACGATATGAAAGCGACGAACCGGAGGAGCCGGAGGTTACTACGGAGATAATACCCGACGACGAGTTCAATAAACTTGAAAACGTCGATCAGTGGCGAAAAGTCATCGCGATTATTGACGAGCTAAAAGAGGAAAACAACAATTCCAACGACGATAGAAAAGAAGCGCGTCGCGCCGAATTAGACAACCTTCGCAAAGCGGCTTCAAAGTCGTACAACTCAAAACAAGCGGACGTTTACGCCGCCGTTAAAAAACTGCGCGACGAGATTAAATCGCCGCCGTCAGACGACGCTCCCGTTATCGAAGAACCGCCCGCGCCGCCGGTCGCGGAAGAAAAGCCGAAACAACCGAAGCGGACCGCCGTTTCACAAGGCGCGGCGAAACAAAAGCTCGCGGAAGCTCTTTCGAGCGACGATCCGACGACGCAAGTCAAGGTAATGCTTCAAAAAGCTATTACAAAAGGATTCGCGCCGGACAAACTCGCCAAAAAAGATCAAAAAGACTACGCCGATCTTAAACCGATTGACAATCCAAGCGAAGTCAAAGTTTGTTTTGATGCCGTCGTTAGAATGGCAAAAGAACTGGAAGACATAGCGCGACAAAACGATCCCGACGAATGGAAGAAGTTCTTGCGAACGTATAACGCCCTTGCCGACACGTATAACAAAGCGGCAAAGCAGTCGGAGACGGGAACGATCGATTTAAAAGCGGCAAAAGATATAATCGGGGCGTACTGGGCTCTCGCGACGTATGGACCGCGTTTTCGCAATCATCAAGACAAGGCGAAAGAGATTATCGACCAATGTACGAAGAAACTCGCGTCTTTCCTGAGATTTGACGACGACGAAAAGCCCCAGTACAGCCGTATTTCCGACGACGCGCCGATTATCGATCGCGTTCAGTACGCGCGCAAAAGCCCTAGCAAATGGCTCAATGGCGTCGAGTATCCTTGGAGCGCGACAAAAAAGGGGGACTCCTCAAAACCTCGCCCTAAATTTGTGAAAAAGGCGCAAATATTATCTTTAAGCGATTGCACATTTCATGACAGTAGCGTACAATATCTTCTAAAGTCGTGAAAACATTCCCTTTGGAGTTCCTTCATGAAACGTAAAGCTCTCAATCCTGTCGTTGATTTTTTTGCCGAACAACGTCTTCACGAGAATCTTTCCCGTTTTCCTCTCGTAGAATTGCGACTCAAGGATTTGATTCCTTGGGAATTGTTTTGTGAAAAGCTTTCGTCGGTACGAGCTGATTATTCTCGCGGGGGTCGTCCTCCTTACGACGAAGTTTTTATGTTTAAATGTCTGATTTTACAGACGCTTTACAATTTATCCGACGCAGCTCTTGAAATCGAAATCTACAACCGAACGTCTTTCCGAGTTTTTTTGGAGATGAACATCGCGTCTGACGTTCCCGATCGCAATACGATATGGAAATTTCGAGAACGTTTGTCCAAGGCGGGTTTAACGGAATCGCTTTTTGAGGAATTCAACGCTTTTCTTTCGCAAGAAGGGCTAATAGTCAAGAGCGGGACGATCATCGACGCGACTTTTGTCGACACTCCACGCCAACGAAACACGCAAGCAGAATACGAAGCTATTAAATCTGGCAAAAGTTGCGACGAGGTCTTTGAAAGACGTAGCCAACGCGTTAAGAGTCAAAAGGACATGGACGCGCGATGGGAATACAAGAATCGCGAGACCCATTACGGCTACAAAAACCACATTCGCGCCACGAGCGACAACAAGTTCGTCATTGGATATCGCGTAACGTCGGCAAGCGAATATGACGGCAACGTCGTTTTCCCGCTTCTTTCGGAAAAAGCCGAGGAAGAAGGCGCAATTATCTATGCCGACAGCGCTTACAGTTCCGCCGACAATATCGAAAAACTTCTGGCTCGCGAATATGTTCCCGAGATATGCGAGAAAGGCGCGCGTTATAGAAAATTAACGGAGGAACAACGCGATAACAATCGTCGCAAGTCCCGAACTCGCAGTCGTATAGAACATATATTTGGCGATATGTCAATTCGCGCCAACGGACTTTTTATCAAAACGATCGGAATAGTTCGCGCAACGACCAAAATAGGTCTCGTCAATCTTTCGTAC
>CAMZEO010000194.1 GCA_947305735.1 uncultured Planctomycetales bacterium
AAACGGTCGTTATACATTTCGACGCAGATTGGTCTGTTGATCGAATAAACGCCGTAATCGCGGTGCAACAAAGCGTTTAATATCGCTTCGCGAACGGCGACGCGAGGGTATTCGTCCGTGTCCGCGCGCTTGCCTTGTTCGTCGACGATTGTGTTGTGTCGCGAATTCCTGTCCACAAAAGCGATCGCTCGTTCGAGCATTTCCGAAATCGGACCTTCAATCGATTCGTTGTCGGAAAAACGCCGAGCTCCGCCGTCGCCCATTCGCGTCCCCATGACGCGAACCGCCGTGATTCGCAGTTCCGGAAAAACGCTTTGCGGATAGTTCGAAAAAACGAGCAGGCCCGCGATTGTCGGAACGCCTCCTTTGGTTACGCCCATGAGCTCCAAAATCGACGCGTCGTCCGGATATTTCGACAAATTCGGACGCCAGCGTTTGAGTTCGTCGAGATACTTATTGAGCGTCGTTTCGTCCAAAGACCGAACCGTTCCGTCGGGAACGGTTCGCAGTTCGTCGCGCGTGTTTTTCCGATACGTCTCGTACGAGTAAACTTCATATTCGTTCATTGGCTCGTCGGAATCTCCGACGCGAACGTAGGATCCGGCAACTCTTCCCTTACCGCGATAGAACACGGGGCGTCGCTCAATATCGACGCCCGGTATTTCCGCGACGACGATCGGTTTGCCCTCGACGTTGCAACAGGATATCAGCGCCCTCACCGGAGGTTCCATCTCGTTGCACGCGTCCTTAATTCTGCGTTGTAAATCGTTCGGATCGTAAACGCCGACAACCTGGAAATCGGTTTCTTCGTCCAATCCAAAAACAACGACTCCTCCGCCGTCTTGATTGGAGAAGGAAGAAAGCGTGTCGTAAAGACGCTTAGGACAACCGCTGCTCGCCTTTTTCAATTCGATTTGTTGACTTTCGCTTCTTAGCGTTTTGATTTTTTCCACTAATTCGACGATTTCGGCGTCCGACATATTCGATTCTCCGGGGTGTTTCCAAATTTAATTTTTTAATACCCGAAATCAAATTTTAGTAAAAAATGCATTTTTTTCAATAAAAGACAGAATAAAAATCGATTTTTTTATCAAATAATCGATTAAAAACGCATTTTTCCAAAAAAAATTGATAAAAAATCGATTTTTTTATCAATTAAACGTATTTTTCATCGATTTGCCGGACGGGCGTCAATTCAATGACACGTTGAGGCGCGCGCGTCGCGGACGACCTAGAGTCACGATTTATAAAAGCCGCCCTGCGGGGTCTCTTTGGATCCGCCTCCCATTGGTCGGCTCCGTCGCCCGGACGCCGCAGGCAATCGAGGCGGCTTTTCATCCGCGTCGCGACGCTTTTTCGGCGTTTGCGCGGATTCCGTTTTGACGGGGCGTCGACGCGTAATCTTCGCGGCGTCTATTCTTCCTCCCGCTCGTCGATTCCGAAATCGGGCTCGTCGTCGAAGTCGTCCAGCGGATTCGTTTTCTCTTGTTCGGAGACCGTTTCAAGCATGGTTTTCAATTCGAGCGCGGCGGAGCGTTTAGGGAAATTCGATTTTTGCGAGAGCGCCAATTTGACAAGCGTGCTCGCAAGGGATTTGTCGCCGCACGCGTTCGCGATTTCCGCCAGATAGTAGGCGACCGTGGCGGTCATTTGACCGGACGAAAGCATCGGCCCGAAAATTTCGTTCGCGTCTTTGACGTTTCCGGACAAGAACAGGGTCCAGGCGTAAGTGACGGCGGCTTCAGAATTGTCCGGATAGGCGTGATAATTCCTGGCGGCGATCGATTGGGCGCGCGCTAATTTCTCCTTATTGCTCTGATCGAGCAGCGCGAGCGCCAGACCGTTGGACGCCTCAAAGCATTCCGGGTCGACCAGCGTCGCGTTGCGGAAATACTCTTCGGCGAGCGCGTATTTCGAGGCGTAAAGCGCGATCCATCCGGCGAGCAACCAGCGTTCGAGATCCTTTTCTTCGTTGTCCTCGGCAAATTTCGCGGCAATTTTCGCCGCCTCTTCGATCATATTCCAACGCAGGTAGAGTCGCGCCACTTGCGCGCGCCAGCTTTTCGGCGCGTCGGCGATCGTCGCTTCGTGTTTGGCGATTCTCGCTTTGCCTTCGTCGACGAGATCCTCTTTGTCGAGCGACGTCGCGACTTGCAACCAGCCCGGCCAGAGCTCGTCGTTGAGTTTGGCGGCGTCGTCAAACGCTTTTTCCGCGTCGTCGTACTCTTTGAGCTTCATAGAAAGATAGCCCAGGTTCCAAAACGCCTGCGCGTTTTCAGGGTTGGCGGCGACGATCTTTTTCACGAAATTTTTCGCTTCTTCGTATCGACCTCGACGTTCGGCAAGATTGGCGCGCGCGCTAAGCGCCTCTTCTTTGAAATATTCGAGTCGGGACGTCGTTTCCGGTCGAACTTCCTTGTAGGCGTCGATAATCTTTTCCGCGCGTTCGATTAAAAGTCGAGCTTCGAGGAGCCGCCCTTCCTGAACGTCGATTCCCGCCAGTTGCAAATACGCTTCCGGGTCGGCGGGGTAGTCTTCCGCGGACTGTTCGAGCGATTGTCGCATTTCAAAGAAACGACCCGCGTGGGAATGGAGGAGCGCCAGGAGAACGCCCGGCGGATCGGAGTCCGGATTGTCGTCGTAGACTTTTTTGAACAGATTGTACGCCCCTTCGACGTCTCCTTGAGTATACAAGTCGATGGCGGCGAGCGTATCCGGATTCGCTTGCGTTTCGAGTTCGTCCGCTTCCGAGGCGGGAGCGGGGCTCGTCGATTTGGAAGCGTTTTCTTTTTCGGTAGTTTGCGCCGAAGAGGTCGCGCAGAGCAGACACGCGCCGAGCGCGGCGGCGACGAACCGTTTATGGAATTGGAACATGATCGATCCTTTATTAGTTGCGATTAAAAGGTTTATTCTCCAAAACGCCGAGCGGCGTCGGCGCGAATTTTTTGGGCGAGCTTCGATTGCCCGAGTCGTTCGTAAGCGTCCGCCGCCTGTTTGGCGGCGGCTTCCGCGAGCGCGAATCGATCGGTCGCGAGCGCCGCGACGCGCATGAACAAACGCGCCGCCTGTTCGTCTTGTCCGAGCGATTTTCGCCCGAGCGCCACGAGAAACGTCGGTCCGGGCGTCAGTTCGCCGGGCGTCGCTTCGAGCGTCTTTTCCCAACGCGCGACTTCGCGCTCGGTCGGCTTGCGCAAGACGGAAGCTCGCCAGAGTTGCTCGACCGCCAGAAGCGAGATCGCGCGGCAAGTTTCGACCTCGTCTTCGCCGGCTCCGTCGCGCGCTTCAAGCGCGGCGAGCGCCTGCATGGCGACAACGGCTTCTTTGGAATATTTGGGCGAATTGAGCAGTATCGACGCGGCGAGAAGACGACCCGTCGGATTGAACGTTCCCGACGGATTCTCTTTCGGCGCGAGCCATTGCGCCGCCGTTTCTTCAGTCAGGTTTTTTTCGCCGGGCGAGGAACCGCGTTTGAGCGTCGTCTGATTGGTCCAGCGCAACGGCGCCGAGGACAGGAAAGGGGAGCACGGATCGACGCGACAGAGCAAAAAGAATTCGCTCGCCGCTTCGTCGTCGCGTCCCAACGCGGAATAAGTCTCGACGATTTTGGCGGTCGCCCACTCTTTTTCGAGCCTTCTTCCGGACGTCTGCCGCGCCGTTTTGAACAGTTCGAGCGCGCGCGCGAACTCGGACGCCGAACCGGTCTTTTTTCCGGATTCCAACGCGTCGACGCCCCTTCGGAACTCGTTGGAAACGGCGATTTCCGCGCGTTCGATCGCTCGGAGCGGAAACGTCCTCGTTTCGTTTCGAATCGCCGCGACAAGTCCGTTGCTTCCGGAGATCGTCGCGACGACGCAAGCGACGGGCGCGGCTTCTCCCTTGACGTAAACGAGGTCGTCGACGACCGCGGACGCGGCGGCTTCGTCGGTTGGAACCCGCGGCGCTCGCTCTTTTGACGCAGGAGCGGGCGTTAAGACGGGACCTCGCGCCGCTCGCATCGCAAACGGGTCTTTTCCTTCGAGATTCTTGTCGACGCGAACCCGACCGGACGCCTGCGCCCGAACGAACGAAGGAAGGACGGCGAGAACCGCGAGCGGGATCGTAATCAGGAAGCAACGTTTTGGAGTCATAGTCGATCGATTCTTGTTGACCGCAACCCGGCGAAATCAGTTTTCTTCTAAAAAACGCTCGACGGCGGCGATAAATTCGGTTCCGTAGTTCTGCAATTTCCTGACGCCGACGCCCGAGCATTCGAGGAACTCTTTGTCGGTTCTCGGCTTAAGGATCGCCATATCGACGAGCGATTTGTCGCTGAAGACGACGTAAGGGGGCGCGTTTTCCGCTTTGGCGATTTGAGCGCGGAGCGCGCGCAGCGCTTCAAACAGTTTTCTGTCTTTCGAGTTCAACGCGTCTTTGAGATTGGCGGCTCCCCTTACGGCTTTTGAACGCGCTTTTTTCGTCGCCCGATCGGGTCGTTCGACAATCTCGACGGTTCGACGTCCGCGCATGACTTCCCAGCCGAGCGACGTAACCTGAGGAATCGGATATTCGCGACTCGGATCGATTTCCGCGATTCCCTGCGAGAGCAACGCCTGAATCAGGTAGCGCCAGTATCGTTTCGACTTGTCCTTGCCGACGCCAAACGTCGGAAGCGCGTTATGCCCGAACTTTTCTATTTTCTCCGTCAAATTTCCGACCAGAATATCGGTCAGATGACTCGCGCCGAATCGGTTTCCGGTTCTCGCCATCGCCGAAAGCGCTTTTTGCGCGTCGATCGTCGCGTCGACGCGTTTGCAGGCTCCGACGCAGTAGTCGCAAGAGCCGCAACCTTCGGCGACGTCTTCCTCCGCGTCTCCGTCCAGCGCGCGCGGCTTGTACGTTTCGCCGAAGTAGCGCAACAAATTGACGCGTCGACACCCGTCCGTTTCGGCAAATCGCGCCATTTCGTTAAGGCGGAACTCGGCGGCCGCGCGCGCCGTTTCATCCTCGTAATCTTTGAGAAAACTGCGGTGAATCGCGACGTCCTGATAACCGAACAGGAGCAGACATCGCGCGGGAGCGCCGTCGCGTCCGGCTCGACCCGTCTCCTGATAATAACTTTCGACGTCCTTGGGCAAGTCGCCGTGAACGACGAACCGAACGTTCGACTTGTCAATTCCCATGCCGAAGGCGACGGTGGCGACGATAATCGGCGTTTCGTCGCGAGCGAACCGGTCTTGAACGGCGATTCGATCCGCGTCGGAAATGCCCGCGTGGTACGCTTCCGCCTTGTATCCGTTTTTGACGAGCGTCGCCGCCGTTTGCTCGACGCTCTTGCGCGTCGAGCGATAGACGATTCCCGACTCGTCCGGGCATTCTTTAAGAAAGTCCAGGAGTTGACGTTCAACGTCTTCCTTGTAGGCGATTTGGTAGAACAAATTGGGTCGGTCGAACGACGCCTTGACGCAATGCGGATTCCTGAGCTTCAGCGACGAGACGATATCTTGTCCGACTTGTTCGGTCGCGGTGGCGGTAAACGCGGCGACGGGACAGGTCGGGAACTCGTCGACGATTTGACCGAGTTCCAGGTAGTCGGAACGAAAATTATGACCCCATTGAGAAATGCAATGCGCTTCGTCGACGGCGAAAAAACTCGGACCCGCGTTTTTCAGCAATTCTTTGAAACGCGGATTTTTGAATCGTTCCGGCGAGACGTAGAGCAAATCGAGACGATTTTGATCGATATGTTCGGCGATTTCCCGATACTCGGACGAAGACGTGGTCGAATTGAGCGTCGCGGCGTCGATCCCGTTGTTAAGCGCGGCGTCAACCTGGTCCTTCATGAGCGAAATGAGCGGACTGACGACGACGCACATTCCTTCGGAGCAAACGGCGGGAAGCTGATAACAAAGCGATTTTCCGCCGCCGGTCGGCATGATCGCAAAGACGTCCTCGCCGCCGAGAATCGCTCGAACGATTTCTTCCTGATAAGGACGAAACGATCGAAAACCGAACGTGTCGGCAAGCGCCCGCTTCAGACGCGCGCCGATTTCGTCGTCGTTCTTTGTTTCGTTTGCGTTCATATTTTTTCTCCGGTCGATCAAGGTCGCGACGCTCGTTCGTTTGCCGCGACGCCGCGCTTCCCGCGTCTTATTATACCAGGAGCGGCGCGTAAAAAAAGAGCGGTCGACTCTCGCGCCCTCTTGACGTTCGCCGCTTTTTTTCCTATAGTATTTTCAACGGCTGAAAGGAGCGATTCGCGTTTCCGGATCGCGGATCAGTCTTGCCTCATTGGACGTAAGGGACGCGTAATGAAATGCCAAAAGTGCGATAAAGTCGCGACTTTTCACATAACCGAAGTGATCGACGCTTGTCCGGAAGAACTTCATCTTTGCGACAAACACGCCTACGAATATCTGCATCAAAACGACGCGAAGCATTCGCCGAATCCGAAAAAACATCCTGTTCCGAAGTCGTTCGACGGAGCCGACTTCCATCAGGAAAAGGATGAAGACCTCGAGGATTCGGCGTTGGAAATCGGGTTGAAAGATTTGACCGAAGAACTCGAAACGAGCGACGACGCGTTTTGCTCGTGTTGCGAGTTGACGTTCCTCGATTTTAGAAAAACCGGAAAATTCGGTTGCGAAAACGACTACAACGCGTTTAGAGAGCGCGTCGAACCGCTTTTGCTTGGCATTCACGGCGCCTCGGAGCACGTCGGGAAGAGACCGTCTCGATTCAGCGCGGACAATTCCGGCGCCGCGCTGGTGAGTTTGAGAAACCAGCTCGCCGAAGCGATTCGATTTGAAAATTACGAGCAGGCGTCCGTGTTGCGCGATAAGATCAACGCCCTGACGGCAAAAGAAAAAGCCTGACAAGCGCGGCTTTGTCGCGGGGTCCGGCGGCGCGATCCGCGAGCGGCGCGTTAGCGGAACCCGCGTTCGAATTCAATGCGATCGGTAACTCTCCAGACGCCGTCCTGTTCCTGTCTTAATTCGACGATGAAACTTTCGATCGCCGTGAACGGGTAGCCGTCGCGCCCTTTTCCCGAGGCCGTTCCTCTAAAGGCGACGGTCGCGCGCGGAGGCGAGGTCGTCTTGTTGATTTCAAGGATTTTCAGATCGCTGACGTTCGCGCGCTCGATCGCGACGGTTCTGATCTCGTTTTCGAACAGTTGACGGACAAGAACGGAATTTTTCGCGACGTATTGAAGCGCGGCGTCGGGATCGTTGTTTTTCACGGCTTTTTCCATCGCCAAGATCGTTCTGCGCGCTGATTTTGCGTCGGTGTCGACCCAAAAGACGAGACACGCTCCCAAGGCGATCGCCAGAATAGCGGCGACGAGTCCGCCGAAGACAAACGCGCGTTTGCCCGTTCCCTGCGCGACGGCGTAACCGACGACGAATAAAGACGTTCCGGTT
>CAMZEO010000195.1 GCA_947305735.1 uncultured Planctomycetales bacterium
TCTCGAACAACGTCGCCGCGAACGCCGGCGGCGCCGCGCGGCTTTACGGAGGAACCTGCGAGTTCTACAATACGATCGTCGCGGGCAATTCAGCGACGACCGACGCCGACGTCTCCAACGGAAGTTCCGCGAAGATCAGGGGATTCAACGCGCTCTCGTCCTTTACGGCGTGGAATAACGCGGCGGGCGGCGTCAATTTCCTCTACGACGCCTCGCGACCGCTCTTCGTCGACGCCGCGAACGGAGATTATCGCCTCGCGGCGAACTCGCAGGCGCTTGATCGAGGAAACGACGCCTACGTCGCGACCCAGTTCGATAAAACGGGCGCGACGCGCGTCGTCGGAACCGCCGTCGATCTCGGCGCCTACGAACGCCAGACCGGATCCTCGAACGCCGTTCTTTCGGAAGACTCCCTGAACTTCGCGTTCGCCGACTACGAAGACGTCGATCTCGACGAAGAGCTCGACGTCTTCTGGGAAACCCTCTGAGCCCCGCCCGGACGGCGACGACGACCATAACGACGCGGCGCTTCGCGAACATATCGCGAAGCGTCGCGTCGTTTTAACCTCGAAGCGTCGACCGCGCAGAGGACGCGAATCCCCGCGAGGTTCGCGAGCCGTCGGCGAAAGACGACGGAGGCCGCGAAAAGAAACAAAACGCCGAGAAGCTCCCCCCAAAAGCGCCCGAACAAAGACCTGCCGAACGTCAAACCCAAACAGCCCCAACGCCTCAAAAAATAACGCCCGAACCAAGACCCGCCGAAGGCGGAAGCCGCGAAATACCCCAAATCGCCCAAAAGCCCCAAAAGCAACGCCAAAACAACAACCTCCGCAAAGCGTCGTCTCTTACCGACGGGAAACTCTAACGAATTGCAAATATACGCGCTGATTCTCTGAAAAAAACCTATATAAGAAAGTCCGCAAATATTGACGAAAACCTTGTTTTTTGCTATAATGCGACGGATTGCGCGTTTGGCAAGGACGAGCCTTTTTGTCTTTCTTCGTCCTCGCCGTTTAACGCGTCGGCGATTCTCGATTCGTCGTCGGAATCGTAGTTTTCATCGTCAAGCAACGGAGAGCCGTCATGTTTTTTAACAACGAAGGAATCGGCGCGCGTCGTCGCGTTTTATTCGGCGTCAACAAGAATCAATCGAAACGCGAGCGAGCAAAGTCGCGCGGCGGAAAGAACGCCGTCCCCCGCCCTTCCCTCTTGCGTCTGGAATCCCTTGAAGACCGCGCGCTCTTGAGCGTCGTCCCGCCGTTCGCCGACTCTTTCGCCAATCCCGAAATCTCTTTCGTCGAAGACTCGGCGGGAAACGTCCCAGTCGCTCTTCCCGATTTTTCCGCCTCCGTAACCGAAGGCGCGACCCTTGTCGTAACGACTCTTAACGACGTCGTCAACGCGAACGACGACGTTCTCTCCCTCCGCGAAGCCCTGACCGCCGCTCAGGACGGCGACAAAATTACGTTCTCCGCGCCGGGAACGATCACCCTTTCGGGAACGCAACTGACAATATCCAAATCCATAACGATCGACGCCATGTCCGTCTGGAACGCCGACGACGACGCGCCCGGCGTTACGATCGACGCCGACGGTCGATCGCGCGTTTTCAACGTTACCGGCGGCGACGTGGAAATAAACGGACTCGCTATTGTTAACGGGAGCGCGAATTCAGGCGGCGGGATTTACCTGGCGGACGGTTCGCTGACGATTACGAGAAGCGAGATTTCCGGAAATACCGGGCGATGGGGTCGCGGCGGCGGGATTTACTTGACCGGCGGCTCTTCGACGATTACCGACAGCGTAATTACTGGCGGAAGCGCGGATTCAGGCGGCGGAATTTACTTGGCGGACGGTTCGCTGACGATTACGAGAAGCGAGATTTCCGGAAATACCGCGACATGGAGCGGCGGCGGCGGGATTTACGCGAAAGGAGGTTCAATGACGATTGCCGACAGCGTAATCGCCGACAATACCGCTTCCGCTCCTTCTTACTCTTATTCCGAGGGCGGCGGGATATACGCGTTCGCCGGCTCGCTGACGATTACGAACAGCAAGATTTGCGGCAATATCGCTTCTGATTCTTTCTCAAGCGGCGGCGGGATTTACACGCATCAATCCTCGCAAATCCTGACGATTACGAACAGCGTGATCGCCGACAATGTCGCTCGTTCTTCCGGCGGCGGGATTTACTCGTCGGGTCGGACGACGGCTATAAACGTCACTATCGCCAATAACACCGCTTCTTACGGCGGTGGAGCGAAACTAGGCTACGGCGCGACGATCGAATTCTACAACTCGATCGTCGCGGACAACGCCGCCGCGGACGACGACGACGACGTTAGCAACCGATATTCCGCGGGGACGGTTAACGCGCGCGACACGCTCTCTTCCTTTGCAAATTGGAGCAACGCCTCCGAAGCGGACGTCGTCAACTACGTTCGCGACGTCTCGCTGCCGCTCTTTACCGACGCCTCGAGCGGCGATTACTCGCTCCAGATCAACTCGCAGGCGATCAACAAGGGCGACTCCGCGCGCGCGACGACGCAATACGATCTCGCGGGCGCCGCGCGAATCGTCGACGGCGTAGTCGACCTGGGCGCGTACGAATTCGACGGCGTTTCTCAAATTGAAAAGCCGTCGACGACCGTCACGACGACCGCCGACCTCGTCGACGACTCCGACGGTATGATCTCGTTGCGCGAGGCGATCGCCTACGCCGGAACGAACGGCGTAGGAACGGAGGTCGGATTCGCGCGGTTCCTCAAAGGAGGAACGATTACGCTTGCGGGAACGGAGCTAACGATCGACAAGACGATTACGATCGACGCGACCAGTCTGCGCGACGCCCAAACCGGCGCGCTCGGGATGAAGATCAGCGCGAACGGCGCCTCGCGCGTCTTTAATATCTCGAGCGGAACCGTAAAGCTCGCGGGGTTGCGCGTCGCCGACGGCGCGGCGTGGGTGGAAATTCACGACATGAACGACTGGTTTGAACACGACGAGGGTCGCGAAGGGGGCGCGATACGCCTCGCGCAAGCCGGAACGCTGACGGTCGTCGACGGCGAAATCCTCGACAGCGTCGCGAATTTTGGCGGCGCGCTCTACGTTAAGGGAACGGCGACGTTGACAAATTGCGTTTTGAGCGGCAACGGAGCCTTCGAAGGCGGCGCGCTCAACGTCGAGGGAACGGCGACGTTGACGAATTGCGTTTTGAGCGGTAACGAAGGCGGCAGCGGCGGAGGCGTCTACGGAGAGGGGGCGTCCGCGATCGGGATCTTCAGGAACTGTACGATCGCGAACAACAGCTCTACGGATACCGCCGGCGGCGCGTATTTCCGGAGCGGGGCTTACGAATTCTACAACTCCATCATCGCGGGCAACCTGCAAGAGATGGTTCCGTCAAACGCGACGACTTGGGAAGACGATCTCGACTCCTACGCCGACGCGACGATCGGCGGCTTTAACTCGCTTTCGACTTTTACGGACTGGAGCAACGCGTCCGAAACGGGCGTCGTCAATTACGTCTACAACGCTTCGCAACCGCTCTTCGCCGACGCCGCCAACGGGGATTATACGCTCGCGCCGGGCTCGCAGGCGGTTAACCGGGGAAACAACGAATACGTTTTGTCGGTTCCGTACGATCTCGTCGGCAATCCGCGCGTCGGCGTAAACGTCGTCGATCTTGGCGCTTACGAATCGCCGGAAATCCATTCCGTCGTCGTGACGACCCTTGACGACGTTGTCGACGAATACGACGGTCTGATTTCCCTGCGCGAAGCGATCGAATACGCCGGAACCGGCGATCTGGAGCTGGAAACGACCGTTACGTTCGACCAGTCTCTTAAAGGTCATACGATCGAAACCTCGACGTGTCTTTCGATTGAAAAATCAATTACCGTCGACGCCATGTCCCTCTGGGACGACGTCAACGACGCGCCTGGAATTACCGTCGACGTTCAAGGTCGAGGCAGCGTGTTTGTCATTTGCTCGGAATACGGGGACGTTGAATTAAGGGGATTGAAGATCGTTCATGGATACGGTGAATCTGAATACGGCGGCGGAATTTGCGCATATGAAGGATCGCTGACGATCAGGAACTGCGTCGTATCGGAAAACGATGGCTTCTATGGAGCCGGTATTGCCGCGTACAGATCGTTGACGGTAATAGACAGCGCGATATGCGACAATTGGTCTTATTCCGACGGCGGCGGAATATACGCGTGTTACGGTTCCGACGTAACAATCGTCAGTTCCACGATTTCCGGCAATACTGCCGAAGAATACGGCGGCGGGATTTACGCCTATGACGCAAGTTTGGATATCGTAAACAGCGCGATTGTCGACAATACCGCCGATGAATCAGGCGGCGGGATTTACGCGGATAATAGTTCGGTAACAGGCGGCAACGTCACGATCGCCGGCAATTATGGAGCCCAGGGCGGAGGGGGCGTTTTTATCGACGCCGGAATCTGCTCGTTCTTCAATTCGATCGTCGCGCTCAATAGTTGGGACGGACTTGGAGCCGCGGATTTTGGAATCGAAAATTCGGCGACCCTCGAGGCGCGCAACACGCTCTCGTCCTTCGAGGACTGGAACAACGCGTCGGAGTCGAGCGTCGTCAACTACGCCTACGACAGTTCTCTTCCGCTCTTTGTCGACGCCGCGAACGGGAACTACGGACTCGCCGAGGACTCGCAGGCGATCAATAAAGGAAGCAACGCTTATGCTCCCGCCTACGAATCCGATTACGCTCCTTGCGAAACGCCGTCGGTAATCGTGACGACGCTCGAGGACGTCGTCGACCCGAACGACTATGAGATCTCTCTGCGAGAAGCGATCGAATACGCCGGAGTCGGCGCTCTGGAGCAGGAAACGACGATTACGTTCGATTCGTCCCTGGCGGGCGGAACAATCGAGCTCGGAGGCGAGCAGCTGTTAATCTTGAAATCGCTGACGATCGACGCCATGTCCCTGTGGAACGAAACGAACGACGCGCCCGGCGTTACGATCGACGCCAAAAATCTTTCGCGCGCGTTCTATATCTGCGACGAAAACGTGGAATTACGCGGAATTTCGATCGTCAACGGACGCGCCTGCGACGAAGATTATGAAGAAAACGGCGAGACTCCCTCCGAGGACGCTTTCGGCGGCGGAATTTTCGCGCTCGAGGGAACGTTGACGTTGACGAACGTCGCGGTCTCCGGATGCTACGCGTCTTGCGACGGCGGCGGAATTTACGCCGAGGAACTTGACGAATTAACGGCGACAAACAGCCGCGTCCGCGACAACAGCGCGTCGTCTTCCGGCGGCGGGATTTTCGTTTGGGGACTTGGCGCGTTGACGATCGAGGAGTGCGAAATATCCGAAAACTACTCGGAGCATAATGGCGGCGGAATTTACGCCGAAAAACTTGACGAGCTGACGATCAAGGCGTGCGAAATATTCGGAAACGACTCGGACTATGACGGCGGAGGAATTTTTGCCGCGGAACTTGACGAATTAACCGTGACAAACAGCCGCGTCCGCGGCAATAGCGTCGGCGGCTCCGGCGGCGGAGTCGCCGCGTATAACGTCGACGAAGCGACGATCGAGAGCAGCTTAATTGCGGACAATGGAGCCGGCGAATACGGCGGAGGTCTCCGCGCGGACTCCGTCGGCTTTTTCAAAATCGCAAACGTCACGATTGTCGGCAATACCGCCGATGAGAGCGGCGGCGGCGCCAGCTTCGTCCAAAGCGTCTGCGCGTTTTACAACTCGATCGTCGCGACCAACGCCGCCGACGACGTCTATGACGGCGGCGACGTTTCCGCGACCATTAACGCGTACAACACGCTCTCGTCCTTCGAGGACTGGAGCAACGCGTCGACGTCGGGCGTCGTCAACTACGTTTACGACGTTTCGGAATCCCTCTTCGTCGACGCCGAAAACGGCGACTACAGACTTGCGGACGACTCGCAAGCCATCGATAAAGGAAACAACGACTATGTGACGACGGAATTCGACCTTGCGGGCAATACGCGAATCTTCAACGACGGAGTCGTCGATCTGGGCGCCTACGAGTCGCAAATCGAAATCGACGCCGGAGACGCCTTCGAGCCCAACGACTCCTGGAGCGACGCTTACGATCTGGGAACGCTGACCGAGCGCTACTTCAACGGCGACTTGAGTTTGCACGTTCCCGAGGACGTCGACTGGATTAAGTTTACGACCGTCGCCAACGGGAGCGTCGACGACTTCATTCGCGTAACCTACGAAAATACGGAATCTTTCGATCTCGACTTCGCGCTCTACAAATCCAACTCCAGTAGTAGTTCCGTTTTAGGTTCGTACGACTCTACCGGCGTCGAATACGCAACGCTCGACAATCTGCCCGCCGGAACGTACTATCTCAATATTTACAATTATTGTTACAATTACTACGATGACAGCGACGGGGGCGCCTATACGCTGGAAATCTCGCCCCCGGCTCCGCTTGGCGAAAACGAGCTCGATTGTCCCGTCGTTTCAATAGCTTCCCGCTCGCCGTATGGGATTTCCCTCAATATCGGCTCGGTCGCCAACGCCGACGCTTACGTCGTTCAGTACGCGACGAATTCCTCGTTCGACGATTATTCCGAGGTTTCTTATTCCTCTTCCGGAACTTGTTCGATAACCGGCTTCACTCCCGAAACGACCTATTATTTCCGCGTCAAGGCGACCGCGACGGGCTACTCCGACTCCGACTGGCGGACGGTTTCCGCCGCGACGACCGGAATTCCCGACCAATACGAGCCGAATAATTCGCGCGCTTACGCTTGCGACCTTGGTCCGCTCTCGGGCGTCAACAATTACGACGCCACCTTGCACGTCGCCTCCGACTACGACTATTATAAATTTACCATCGGCGACGCCGGAACCGAGGATCATTACGCCCAGATGACTTATCAGCATCGCTCGGGATCGGTCGATTTCGCTCTCTGGCTCTATAACGCCGCCGGAACGCGACTTTCTTCTTCCAACGGAACGTCGGGAACCGAGAGAATTTCGTTGAGCGGACTCGAACCGGGCGATTATTATCTCTATGTCTACAACTATTCCGGTAGCGGCGGATCAAGCGGAAGCTACTCCCTGGAAATCTCCGCGCCAAACGCCAACTGGGAAACGCCCTCGACGGTCGTCACGACGACCGAAGACGTCGTTAACTACTTCGACAACGAAATTTCCCTTCGAGAAGCGATCGTTTACGCGGGAACCCGCGGTCAGGGAACGACGATAACGTTCGATTCGTCTCTGAAGAACCAAACGATCAGGCTCGGCGGAACGCAATTGACGATTCCAAAGTCGCTGACGATC
>CAMZEO010000196.1 GCA_947305735.1 uncultured Planctomycetales bacterium
CTGTGTCGCTGTAAATGAAAGGACAACCGCGTCGATAATTGTGATTATCATGATTTCACAACTTCAAAACGTTGCTGCGAAGCCAGAATGCAATGCTACCGCGATTAACTAACGATTCGTTGTGTTGCGCTCAATTGCGAACAATTTTCATCTTTATACGTCGCGATGCTTGATTTGACGGTATCCTTTGGCAAACGCATACGAAGTAAAGATACGCATTTTTGCGCGTTTTTTCAAAAATTTATTCAACAAAACCATCTCCCTTCAAAAAGGTACGCCATAAGTTTTTCCAGCTTTTCAAGTTATTCGTGATATGTCAACGCGGAAAAAAACACGAGTCTTCGTCTGACGAAAACTCTTTTTTAGAAAAAATCGTTTTAGCGCTTACTCCGCGTAATAATCCCAGTTTTCCCGTCAACGCACTCACTACGTCGACGGGAGCCTCCACGACAATAACAATAACGTTCAACTCGCGTTTTCGGTAGGGAATCCCAAGACGACCGACAATATATTGGGAAAAATCGTGTAGAAGACGATTGACGTCCTCGCTCGCGCCTTCTTTTTCCACAATAATGGAAATAACGGCAATTCTAGTAGTCACCTTTTAACCAACCTTTACGATGTGCGCATCGACAAACACCGGATACGCCAACGCGCCGTGCCCCAAAAACCAAAAGACGAGCGTTTCGTACAAAAAGATGACGGCAAAACACGAACGCAAGAGCACACGACATGCCAAGCGAGTTTCCATCTCGCCAACGGCAGTTCGTAAAATGAAGAGAACTCGATCCCAACCTGCATCGACGCTTTGTCGCAAAGAATATCGCTAGTTCAAACGATAAACTCAACGCTTAGTTCGACAACTGAACACGCAGTTTCAAAATGCAGTTTCTATGTCGACAAATTGAATGAAACGCAAGTATTAAAGGGCTTCTCCATAAGAAAAACAACATTTCTTCCGGATAAGCCGCAGGGATTCTACTCCTAAAGATTTAAAAGTCAATAGAGTTTTTCGATTCGATAGGCTAACAAAACAAAAACTGACGAAAAACAGACAAAATACGACGGCAAGACGTCATAAAAACAAAGTTGTTACTCTTGGACAATTGCCACTCTCAATCCGCAATTATCCCCTCGATACGTGGGTAAAAAATTAAAACGACTTGAAGATCGGCAATTTTCTGGTAGGCTCCGCCAGCTTCCGCCGCGGGCAACGCGTTCGGCAGTTAAAGAGACGCCTATTGGATCAAGATTTTTCTTTAGATCGTAATCGGCATACCCATCTAAAGTCCACTCGCACACATTTCCACACATATCGAAGAACCCCCACGGATTCGGAGCGTATCCCCCAACTTCCGAGGTTGCCGATTCGACTTGGCGCTCGTTATCGCCGGATTTGTTTCTATTGACGTCTAGATTAGTTTTTCCGAAATTTCCCTCGTTTCCTACAGCAACCGCGCCAAAATAGTAAGCCGTAGAAGTTCCAGCGCGACAAGCGCACTCCCACTGGGCTTCTGTCGGTAAAGAATAACGCCAACTCTCTCCCAAGAAATTGCGTAATTCTAAACCATACTCGTCTGAATTAATCTTATCAATAAAAATCATACAGTCATACCAACTTATAGATTCGACGGGAGCCCTCTTTGAAAGGTCAAACTTGCTGGGATTCTCGCCCAAGACAGCTCGCCACTCCGCCTGAGTTGTTGGGAAGACTGCAAGATAATAGTCATTCGTTAAAGTGACAGAATGGAGAAATTCATCAGCAAAGCGTCTTGTTTCAGAAGTTGGACTTCCCATATTAAACGTTCCCGAATGAACTAACTTAAAACTAATCCCGAGAACGTTTGTCCAAGTCTCTTGGAAACACTTATTACCTTTGACGCTTTGCATCAAACTTCTCTAGCATAACGCATTTCATAAAAAAAACAAAAAAGACTGAAGCGTAAATGGAGTCCTTCAAAAACTGATTCTGATTATTTCTTTAGGGAACGAACCAAGGCGAAAGCATCGTAAGAATCCATAAAATCTACAAAAGCAATAAAATCAAAATCCGTTTCACCTCTCCGCGTCCCTTCTTCAATCCACCCTGAAAAAACTCTGTCTATACATTCTAAGTTATCGGTAGTCTCTTCTATCTTATCTATCTTAAAAGAATCAACATTTGCTGTTCCGTCAAACTCTGCGCTATCGAACGCTGCGGATAAAGCGGTAGAAGAAAGCTCCTCTCTCCAAATTGGAATCGACATCGTCCAACCCGAAGCGGAATCCTCGACGATTAATGAATCTCCATCCTCTCGACTACTAAACGTTTCCGGCATATTAACAGTCAAGCGCTCCGATGAACTTGAGCTTAATCCAGAAATTTTCAGCGACTTCGCGCCGCATACTGTCGTAGAGGTGTTGTTTCGTTTATTAAACGTCGTCAGGTTCCCAACTTGAACGTTGAGAAAAGAGTTCGAAGAGTTGTCGCCATGCAACACGACGGAACCAATCGAGTCTTCAGGAGTCAGATTGATATGTTCAACGCCGACGATAGTACGAACATAGGCGTAACTTACCAACGTTTCCGGCATTTGGACATCCGCTTCATCTTCCGGCAAATCAGCCCCACCCCCCTCGGACATTGAAAAAACGCCGGAAATGATAGCGGAAGTCTTGGAAATAGATACCTCGACGTCGTCTCCATGATCGAAGGCGAAATACGAATCTTCTCCCCCCTTATTAAACAATGCTCTAACGTCGGAAAAATTCTTGGCAGCAAGGGAGAAACCACCGCCATAAAGAGCTAAGGTATCGTTGTTTGTTTCAAACCGATCGTTAAAAGGAGTATCCTCAATAAAGGCGCTGTCCCCCCCACCTGATCCGTCAATAACGACGTTGTTAATGCCGCTAAAAGAATATGTTTTCCCGTCGGAACGTTGAAAATATCCTAAACCGTTGGAATAGTATAAAAAGTCGTTGCCGTCTGTTCCAGAAAACGACAAACTTTCATTTTCATCCGCGCCATAAAAATTGTAAATGGAAAAACCAACGGTTGCGATGGAACCGCGGCTATCAAAAACAACTTCGGTCGAGTCATTGTCATCAACATCTATCGCGACGCCGGAAGTAAAGGCGGGAACATTCAAAGCCAATACAAGGTCGTTTCTCTCGGTCTCAATGGAAGCCCCGTTCCAGTAACCGACGTCAAGATCCCACGAAAAGTTGTCTAAACTGATTTGAACGTCTTCGTCTTCCCACATCAGTTGAACCAGATTAGTTTCGGAGTCGTCAAAAAGCGGATCTACCAAAACAACTTTTTCATCGGTAATAGGCAAAAGCTTCGCGGCCAGCGAACTAAAATCTACGTCCGCTTCAACAGTAATCCAATATTCAACGCTCGAATCGGCAACCCATTGAACGTTTCCTCCTGAGAGAGTTGTCCTGGAAACGGCAATCGGTTCGCTTTCCAAACCTGATTCGCGTACGGAAACGACAACTCCTTCCGGCATATCCGGCGAATCGGCATTCCAAGTAAATATGCCGCTCGTTTCAGGAACCAGCGAAAAAACATAACGTCGTTGCCCTTTATCGGTGGATAGCGCGTCTTCGTAAGAGAACGAGTCGGTTTTTCCAAGTACAATCGGCGAATCATCGTCAAAAATTGTCGCCTCAACCAGGGAATTGTCATTGGTTAAGTACGCGTTTTCCAAATCGACAATCTCCAAGAAAAAGTTAGTTGACGGATTCTCATACCCGTCTTCAACTCGCTCTAATCCCTCCGGTTTTAACAAATCGTAGTTCCCTACGACGTAGCATTCGATCAAAGCTATTTTTTCGCCCTTGGCAATGACAACTGGATCGCCCTTAGAAACGATAAAATCCTCGCCTTCAACAGCAGAGCCGCCTGCGGCGACGTCATAGTTGAATGAAACGTCCAAACGGGCGGGCATATCCAGTTCGACTTCAAAACTCACAGCTTTCGCCCCTTCGTCTCCCTCGTATGTCACAAGTTCGCGAACGGTCATATTAGGTAACTTCGTCGGTTGAATAGACACCGTTAAAACAGCTTCTTCGCTCCAATTGTTTCCGTCAAAAACGGAAAATAAAATGGAATGGTTCGTCAAATCACATAACTCGGACTCATTGAAATACGACAAAGAGGCAATAACATTTTCATAATTTTCGATTGTACCGGCTCCGTTTAATGTTATATATCCCGATTGTTCGTCAAACGAAGCCGTTATCGGCGAAGAACCAACAGAAACATTAAGAAACTCTTTAATTCCGTCAGGACGATTGTCCAGACGAATCTTGGCGCCGTATAAATAAGCAGAGTCGTCGTCAGTAATTGTCAATTTACTAGCAGAGAAAACGTCTAACGGATCCTCGCTTCCCTCCACAAAAACTACGCTCCAGTCGCAACCTTCGGCGTCCCCGTTCAGATCAATGACAGGCGCGACTTCTCCCGCGTCGCTCGCGAGAAAATCTAACTTTACGTTTACTCCGTCGCCGATAACGATAGATTTCGTCACAGAGGCGTCAAAGCCATCCCCGGAGACGGTTACGCGATAAGCGCCGTTCAAAAGGAAAAGTTGGTACCCTCCGGAATTCCAGGAACTGATCGTAACGGATTGAACATCGCCGCCCGAGTCCAAACGTTCGACGAGGATATCAACATTTCCCAAACCTTCGCCCACGTCGTAAAAACGATCGCCGTCGGCGTCGTTAAAAACAACTCCGATCAAATATGCGCCGTCGGACCGAGCGCCGTCGACGCTCACTCCAAAATCGCAAGTTACAAGGAAAGGTCCGACGCTCCCATCCGATTGTTGAACTGAGATTCCAATCTCCGAATATGAAGAGCTGACCAGCGCGTCTCGATGCTTATGGGCGGGCATGCCCCAATCAACGGCAAACGCGGCCTCCATATATGAAGCAATCGAAAAATCATCTTGTTCAATGAAACCGCCGCCGATATTCTCGCCGTAGTAAGTTGAAAGAGAGTCGTCGTATCCAAGCTGAAAACCGGCTTTAATCAAGCGTTTATCCAACGAATCCTCGCCCGCGCATTGATGGCTTATATCGTTGCTGGTTCTCATATAGGAAGCGTGCGCCGTCGCAGCTGAAATCAAACCCGAATTAAAAGCAAGAGGGTAGGTTGGTTCAATAGATCTCATTTCATCAAGAAAAACGTCAATTGAACGGCGAGGGTAGGAATACAATTCGATTGCCTTATTAACCTCAACATTGCGAGCGACAAGCTCATTGTTTGTCGCTACGCTAAAAATCCGACCAACTTCTCCTTGCGGGTCGGCGCGGAACCGATTGATTTGTTCCAACAATTCTTGCTCAATGTTGGATGGGTTCAAATAAGACGACGACAGGTCGTACCAATCTGTCGAAGAGACGGCAATGGAAGAAGAATCATCGAATACGCGGGAGCAACCAACAGGAAAAGGATCCGGATCCGCAAAGGATGAAGCGACGTCTGCCGTCAAAAGCTCGCGCGATTCCAACGTTTCTAGTTTCAACGTTCGAGATTGAGGCGCGCGTCTACGATTAGAATTCGTCTTCTTCATGGGTAATCCCCCTCCAAAACACAGTTTCTCACATACAAGGCGACCGCCGTAAAACCGCGACAAACAGCCTCGATGCATTAGAGTCGCAACAGTCGTCCTAGTTCCAATTCAAACGCGTCGTAAACTGTCTAATGTTTTTCTTACAAAACAAACAAGACTCGAAAGTTCGATCATTAAGCCTTTTGTCAAACTTACAAGGCCAAAAAAGAAGATAAACAAAGTTAACCAATTATTCCTTTTTCTCTTCTTCTGGAAGAGCGTATTGTTCGCCGCGTTCTTTCACAACTCGACGCAACCATTCCTCCGGATATCCGATATTCGGATAATTCCCGTCGGACGTCCTCGTGTATCCGTCGTTGAACTTGACGATAAGATCGTTTGCAAGGCGCTCCCACCGTTCTCTCACCTTTTCCGTCTGCATCACGGAATAATCGGTTAGAAATAAGACTGCTGAGTCACGGTCGGTCCTAGCGAGTTCTTCCGCCGTCTTTTCAACAGCGGGCTGCAACTTAAAGAAGTAATTCTCAAGCTCTTCCTGAACGTTCTTAATCTCGGGAATCATCTCCTTATACCTCGGATAAGCGTAATTTGCGACGAAATTAAAAGTCCACCAACCAGATTTCATGTCAAAACGGGAAATCGTCCCAATATTCGCCGAAGGCGGAACAGTCGTCGACGCGACGTATATAGGCGAATAGCAAGTCGTATAGGAATCGTCCCAACCAAACCAAACGAGTCCGCCAACGAGATTGGAAAGGTCGTTCGTCGAACGCGTGATAATGGAAAAACAGGTCTGCTGAGTAGAGATCGGACGCTCCCAAGCGTACTTCTTCCCGTCAACTTCCCAATAAAGCGGGCGACAACGCATTGCGTATCCGTATGGTCCGGCGTCAATCCCCTCCGACATATCGAATTCCGTTCCATCGTAATGGTCGCGCATAAGCGAAGCAACGTCGGCAGTTGAAAGTTTGTGATCGGGTGCTATAGACCAAGGATACGGTTCGGCGTCTTCCACTCCTTGAGCATAGTCTACGGAAAAATTCAAAGACGGAGCCGCGCGACGGAATATACTCCAAACACGCTTTTCACAAACTCGTTTATCGCGCGCGGTAAAGTTGCCGTATACTTCGTAAAAGGAAAACGGCTTTCCGGAATTCGGATCATACAATCCTTTCTTGACGGCAAAGGACTCGATATTTATTGAATAGATACAATTGTCGGGATCGTCCTTAGGAAAAACGCCTATTCGCGCCATATTTGCATGGGCTGTAATCTCTCCATCCGGAATGCGCATCGCGACCCAGACGCATCCGTTTTTTTCGCCGTCAGGACGATCGCCCGTGCCGCAGATATCGAAGACCCAAGCCTCGTCTTTATCGCAGACGGAAATGGATTCCCCTTCGTCGATATAACCGTGTTCGTCGACAAGACTCCCCATAAGCTCGACTGCCTCCCTCGCGGTCGAAGCGCCTTGTAACGCGGCTGTCATTAACTCGGGATACAGGAACTTCCCCACCTTATTTTGCAATTCCAAGTCGCCTTCCCATGTTGTTTCAGCAATTGCGACTTGACAATCGTTCATAATGCCTTGAAACGACTTAACGACAGTGTCACCTGTGAAGCCAAAAACTTTATGAGTTGGAACGCCTGTCTGAAAAACGTCGCTACCGCCCTCCGGTCGAAAGGATCCGTCCGAAGCTTCCAAAATCGCCAGTTTTCCAAAGAAACCGGCCGAGTCGGCGGTATAGGTAATCATGCAAGC
>CAMZEO010000197.1 GCA_947305735.1 uncultured Planctomycetales bacterium
CGTTCGGGCTTTTGGAAAATCTTTGTCCTCAAGATCGGCGGGAACGATTAAATTCGGCGAATAATCGGGAAGCAACTGAAGAATCTCTTCTTCCTCGTCGAACATGTCGCGCAAACGTTTCGGCCCCGTCCATTTTCCAGAATTGAAGAATATCGTCAACGTTATGATCGGCGTTAATCTGTCTGTTTTGTGAAATCCAGACAGAAATTCTCCGCTCGTTTCGGGCTTGTCTCCGCGCTCTCTATGCGCCTTTTCCATCGCTTCCACTTGCTCGAGATAGCCCAACGAATCGTAAACCATCGTTCTGACGGGCAGCGCGTAATCGACTTCGCTCTGATTTTCTATGCCCAATATCAGATACGAAACGCGACCGTCCTTCATCAACGTCGCGCGCTTCAACACGTCTCGGAACTTTTGTTTCGGAATTGGAAGATTGTTGCCGTCGCGAAGAACCGCGACCGTCGCCGGATCCAGCGGTTCAAGTTTTTCGGGTTGGACAACCTGTTTTCCTCCGAACAACAGGAAATTGACCGCGTCCGCAAACGTTTCTCTGTCCTGCATATAGTTCCTGGTAATCGCGTCTTTTTTGCCCATGACAAACTCTCTCTAGCGAGCTAAAATAGCGCGTCCGCCGTTGACGTCAAGCGGTTTTCGCGATTTTAACTAATTGTTGTTCGCGTCGACGTTCGCTAAATCGCTCGACGTCTCGTTCGCGCAAGGCGTCGAATCATCGCTCGACAAATCTCGAACCGCGTCGTTTTCGGAGACGCCAACTTCCCGCGCTCCTGTTTTTACGACTCCTTTTTTAGCGGTCCAATGAAATCGCGGCGACTTCGCGCTTCGATTCAGCCGAGCGTTGAAGCGCGGGCGCGGACTGTATTGCGCGCGACGTTTTTCGAGACGCCGCGTCGTTTCGTTACCACAGCCACGCGTAGACGCCGACGTAAAACGCCACGAAAATAACCCACCAGAACGAAACGCTTTGATACCAGGGTCGTTTCGGCTCGTCTTCGGGCAGGCGCAGATTCTTCATCGAGAATGTCAGCGGCGCGACCGTCTGAACGTCTTTGGGTTTGGTAACCAGACTCACGACGATCATGAGCGCGACGCAAAGAACTTGCGTCATCGCGCCCGTGATGAACGGATTCGCAAGGCTGTACGTTTTAATCGTTTCAGGAGCAAACGCGATCGGAACAAAAACCTGGCTCACAAGCAGCCCGATCGGCACGCCGAGAATCATGACGCTCAGAGCGGCGGCGGAAGTCGCGCGCTTCCAGAGAACGCCAATCAGGAAGACGGTCGCCAGAGGAACGGTGACGTAGGAAGCGAGCGTCTGGAAATACTTAAAAATCCCGCCGCCAAGAATCCCGACATAGGGAGAAAAGAAAATGGCGAAGATCATTAGCACGAACGTCGCAATCGTTCCAACTTTGACGAGACGCTCCTCGGGCGCGTTTGGATCGATCCATTTCTTGTAGACGTCGAGCGTGAAAAGCGTCGAAATCGAATTGAGAAACGCGGCGATTGTCGACATAACCGACGCCAAAATACCGATGAGCATTAAACCTCGAAAACCGGGACTGACCAACTGGCGGATCATCATCGGCAGAACCGCGTCGACCTCCTGACCTTCGCCAAGCGCGAAATTCGGATCGAAGACGGCGATCGCGCGGCAGCACATGCCGGGAAAGATTTCCACAAAGGGACGCAACACGACGCAGAACCCCGCGACGATGAGTCCTATGCGCGCGTCCCATTCGCGCCTGGCGCCGAAACAGCCCTGGACGAGCGCCTGATTCGCGCACGAATAATACAGGTGAATTCCCAACAGCGTGAGCGGAACGGCGTGCCAGGGAATCTCCGGATAGTTGGTCGGCTTCATCAGGTGGAACCCGCACGGCGCGGCGTTTCTGACGTCAAGCCAGCCGTTGGGCAACTTATTGAACGCCAGGTACATAAGAAAGAATCCGGAGATAAAGATCAGCGCGAACTGAATCGTCGCCGCGTACGCCGCCGACCTCATGCCGCCGTACATCGTGTAAAGCCCGGCGACGACGCCTATTAAAACGACGCCCGCCCAGATATTGAGCCCGAAAATACCTTCAAGCAGTTTCGCGCCCCCGTAAAAGACGACCGCCAAATTCATAAAGACGTACGTCAAAATCAAAATAACGGTAAAAACGTTTTGACACGGCGCGTTAAAGCGTTTGCCCAGGTACTCGGGCATGGTGGAAACGCCGTTTCTCAAATAGACGGGCAGGAAGATAAAAATCAGCAGCGAATAGACGATAAAGACGATAAAATACCAGTTTAACATCGGCAGGCCGATTTGATACGACATGCCGTTTTGTCCGACGAGCTGTTCGGTGTTCATGCCGGTGGCGACGAACGTCGCGGCGATGACCCACCACGGCAGAGTTCCGCGCGCCACAAAAAAACTGCTCGTATCCTGACGCGCGCCGCGCCCCTTAAAGACGCCGACGCCCAGCACGACCGCGAAATAGATAATAAGCGTCGAAATATCCAGCCAATTGACGCCGGTCATAACGATGTTCCTCCTCGATTGAAAAAGACGCGCGAAGCCGCGCGAAAAGGGCGGGCGTTCCGATCCGCGACCGCTCGCCCGTCGCGCTCATTGTAAAAAAAGCGAGCGCGACGCTCAAGTTTTTTTTCCAAAAGTTCTCGAGTTTTTCGTCGAGAAACGGCAAAAAATAACGCCGACCTTCGGAGCGCGGGCTCCGACGGACGACGTCGTTTTCGCGTTAAGGAGTCGCGCGGCGCAAACTACTTCTTGCGTTTTTTAAGGAGTTCGGCTCCGGTCATCGGCCTGCCTCGTCGAACCTTCGACTCGGCGATTTCAGGTTCGGGCGTTCTCGGCGCGGCGACTTCGGCGCCCCCGGTCGCCGCGAGCGCCTCGTCTTTTCGCGGCCGACCTCTTTTTCGCTTGGGTTTGTCGACTTTAGGATACTTCCGCGGTCGACCTCTTCCCCGTTTTTGACCCAGAAGCGAAATATCTTCAATTTCGAGAGGATAAACGGTTTCTTTTTCGAGTTCCTCGGGCGAGTCTCCTTCGGACGGAGCGACGTCGAAATAGACCTCGGGTTCCGGCGATCCGGCGTCCAGCCTCGCGTAGTATTCGAGCGGGTTACGACCGCTTGAATAGTAATGCGCTCGCATTTCCTCGGCTCTTTCGATAAACCTCTCGCGAAGAGAAGGCGGCTCGAGAATTTCCGCGTGCGAACCGTAGTACATAATCAAGTTGAAGAAGTTGTAGAACGTCGGATATTTCTCGAAGTCCATTTTGACGACGATGGCGCCGCATTTCTCATGCTTGATTTCAAGAATGCGTTTTTTATGCTCCTCGGGGACGGTGCGCGCGGCGAATCCGGTGAATCGGATCGTGGGGGTTCCGACCGATTCCACGCCGTTCATCACGTAGGAGTCCGGATCGAAGTTTTCGGGAATCTTAAATCGTTGATTTTCCATAACCTCGGCGCTACCCATGCGCTCGAGTTTCCAGAACTTGATTTTTCGATCGTAGCAGCACAGCCCGACAAGATAGACGCCGTTGTCGCGATAGAAGAACCGATACGGACATATCTCGTAAGTCTTTTCGGCGGCGGCGCGAATCGAACGGTAGCTTACTTTGAGCACGAAGCGCTTGTCCATCGCGCGGACGACGGCGTCGACGACTTTGCAGGTCTTTTCCGAAAACCTCCCCCAGTGACGGCACAGCGGCGCGATGCAATCGCCGAAATTAATTCTTTCCTCGCGAATCGTCTTTTCGATTTTTTGACGCGCGGAATCCGCCTTGGCGCCGAGAACCGTTCCGGTCAGCGCGTCGGTCATTTTCAAGCCGAGATACAAAACGAACAGCTCGTTGTAATCGAGAATCTCGTCGAACGAAAGACTTTGGCTTTCATATCGGTATCGTTTCCGCCCGTGCGCCTCGTTTTTCGACTTCCACGGTCCAAAAACTTTTTTCAACGTGATCAAATCGCGTTTAATCGTCTTTTCGCTGACTCCGAACATACGCGACATTTCCACGAGAGTCAATCCCGTTTGAGTAGTCGTCAGGGCTCTCAGCAGTCTCCATTGTCGCTCAAGAACGACCTCGAATTCGGACATATCCACACTCCTTTTTCTTGACCGCAGACGGCGTCAAAACGGTCGAAAAAATATTAAAAATTCATCGAAAAATCATTGTAAAATAAAAAAAAATGACGTCAAGAAAATTTGGACTATCTGCGTCTATTCTAGAAAAAAGAAGAAAAAAGAATTCGGAATTAATGGAATAGTCCATTAATTCCGAACAATCGATATATTCAGAATAATGTTTGCGGGTCAAATTTCGTCATTCCGTCCATAAATCGGCAAGCCAGGGAGTCTTCTTCACGGCGCGCAACCCCGATTTGTTGCGCCATCCGTCCCGAACGCAGTCGGGGTTGGGATTGCCGTGAAAGACGACGATCTTTACGCCGGGTCGCTTCTTCGGCTCGAGGAAGTACCCGAGGGGAAATCGTCTCATCATATGGCGTTTGAAACTCAAACACCACGCGGGATCCCAATATAAAAGCTCTTGTTTTTGCGCGATCGCCCAACTCAAATACGCTTGTTCGTTTCGGAAAGAGCGATAAACCTGCTCGCGGTTCGCCAGAAAATAGTCCAGGACGTCGGGGCGAGCGCCGATTTTAAATCGAAAAACGGACGAATTGCCAATGTTCGTCCCCTTGAGATTCCAATCTTCGATTATTCGAAAATCTCCGGACGTTTCAAAAAACGGATCGAGCGATTCTACGATTATTACGTCCAAATCGAGAAACAGAGCGGACCCGTCCAAATCCGAAAGTCTTTCCTGAAACAAAGTTAGTTTGCGCCATCCACGCTCGGGACGTCCTTCCAGACCGGACATATCCGGCAACGGACGCGTTTCGACGTCCGACCTGAGTCCCGACGCGTCGTCGGTGAAACAAACGAATCGATAATCGCCGGAAATGTTCTTTTTCACGCGCGACGCCAGGACGTTCACGTACTCGGGAGAAAACTTCGTTCCCCATTTCATGCAAATCACGTTTTTCATTATCGTTGCTCCAAATCCGGATCTTCGGCGTCGTTTTCGTCGCGGAAGAGCGAAAAAACAAACCAGGCGAGCGCGAGAAACGCAAGGAACGACCCGACCGCGCTCCAGCCGGGAACGTCGGACGTCCTCAACGCGACCGCGACGGCGAGAGCGACCGCGACGACCGCGAAAACCGCGTCTTTCGCGCCGCGAACGTTCGACGAGCCGATCGCGGGAACGAGCGCCCCGAGCGCGAAGAGCGAGACGGTCGTCGCGGGAAAGCGCGTCAAGCCGAGCAAGCCGATCGCGCTCGTCGCGCAGAAAGCAATCGGCGCGAGTTCCGCCGCGACGTCGGACGCCGAACGATACCGGAACGCGAGTATCAACGCGAGCGCGGCGAGCGCGAGCGCCAGTCCGACCCCGGCGCCTTTTCGCGCGTTTTCGACCTTGTCGCGCAAGGCGATAGCGCTTCCTCTCGCGTCGGAATTAACCGCTCGAACGTTCGCGACGAACGCGCGAAGCGCCGCGAAATCGCGCAAGTCGGCGGTCGAATAGACGAACAACGCCGGCCGCTCGGAAACGTCGGCGTAATACGTCGCGCGGATTTCCGGCGAAAGATCGTCGACCGTCGGCTTTTCCCAGTCGGTCTGCGCGCGCAACGCGTAGAGCCGCTTGATCGTTTCGACGACCGTCCAGCTCTCGAACGCGTCGATTCTCGCGCGGTATTCGGCGGGCGCGAAGGACGCGACGCGCTCAAGCGCGCGTTTCGACGCGTCGAGCAGTCGGCGGCGTTTTGGTTCGTCCGCGTCGGGACAATCGGCGCGTTCGACGGCCTCGGCGAGCGCCGCGAGCGCGTCGACGAGACTCGGCTGTTCGGGAATCGACGCTTCGCCCAATTCCAGAGGCGCCTGGTTCAGGTAATCGGACGTCGTTTCGATCGCGCGACGCTTCTCGAACGGCGCCTTCGGGAGCCGCCCGATCAAGTCGTCGACGATCAACGTCGGCTCGTCGGAAAATCGCGCCTTGAACCGCTCGAGTTCCTCCGGCGATTCCGCGAAAGAAACCGCGCGCAAAACGCGTCGTCCCGAGATTTCCGCCGCCGAATCGCCGCGATAGACGTCCGCCGACGCGCCGGGAAGAAAGCCCGAAAGATTGTTCGAAAATTCCGCGCGGGAAATTCCAAAAACGAACGCGAGAACCGGAAGGATCGCGAGGGTGAAGACGAGTTTCTTCGCGCGAACGATCGAGCGAGTCGACGACTCGATTCCCAGCGGCGACGCCGTCGTTCGAAAAGGATTGTCGCCGTCAGCGAGCCGGACGAGCGCCGGTTCCGCGAAGAGCAGGACGAACGCGACGAGCGGAAGTCCGATCGCGGCGGCGACGCCGAATTCGCGAGCGTTCGCGTCGGGAACCGCGAGCGTCGCGAGCGCCGCCGTCGCGAAAAGAAACGAGCGACCAAGCAGCTTGCCTCCGAGCGCGCGCGCCGTCTCGACGAGCGACTCGCAAGTCGACCGATTCGAAAGTCGAATCGACGCGTGTTTCGTCAGCGCGGCGGCGCTCCAAAAGTACGAGAACCCCAAAATCAGAACGCCGCTCGCGAATTTCGCGACCGAAAGCGCTCCGACCGTCGCGGCGACCGCCAGCGCGGGCGTCGCGGCGATCGCGGCGGACGCCAGCGCCGCGAACGAGCGCTTCAAGGTTCCGAAGACGAGCCATCCGACGCACAGCGCGACGAGCGACGCGAACGCGCCCGCGCGCGTCCAAATTCGAGTCGCGGCGGCAAGTTCCGCGCGCCTGGCGGCTTCCGGCGAGTCGAGCCGGATCTCGAGATCGGGAAATTCCGACGTCGCGGCGCGAAGGATCGAGTCGAGCGCGTCGACGGCCTTGTCGAGCGGCTCGTCGGAATTCCAACGCGCGGCGACGACTCCGCGCAAACCGTCCTCCGAGAGGAAATAGGGACGGTCGATCGCCGCGTCGACATACTTGAAGACGCCGGGCGCGGCGGGCGACGCGATCGGCGTCCGGTCTTCGTCCAGTCGGTCGGCGGTCGTGTCGGCGAGCGCCTCGACAAACGGGAGCGCGTCGTCGAGCGCCGCGCGACGTTCGAACGCCGTTTCCGAGCGGAGTCGACGCTCGAAGCGTCGCAAAAACGCCTCCGCGTTAAGGTAGTCCCACCGTCCGAGCGAAAGTTCGCGCGCCGTTTCCAGGTCGTTGGACAGTTCAAGCGACTCCTCGTTCGAGAGCAGGT
>CAMZEO010000198.1 GCA_947305735.1 uncultured Planctomycetales bacterium
CGCTTAAAAAATTTTTTTTGGAGATTTCTGCGGAATTTTTAGTTCTGATTCAGTAGCTGGAAAAAGGGAACGGGATATTGAATTGAGAAGCGCGACAAACAAAGAGCGCAAGAGACGCGAATCTAAATAGAGAGAAGAAACAAAAAACGTCCGACGAAGCATAGCTACGCCGGACGTCCTTCTTTCGATAGTTCGACCCGTTCTCTCTTTATCGAAAGAAGCGCAACTCGCTGACTTACGCAAGTTGCTTGCCTGCTCCCTAGGCGACGGGAGCCTGCTCGTTAAGGATGAGACTTCGTTTCAGCGCCTGTCCAAAGGACGAGGTTCGCCTTGACGGGGACCCATTCCTTGGGGTCCGCGGAATCCAAATCCTTGAGGACCTCCGAATCCTTGGGGTCCGCCGCCGAATCCAAATCCCTGAGGAGCGCCGAATCCCATGCCGGGGCGCCCCATGCCTTGCGGACCGCCGATGATCGACTGAATGAACATCAAGAAGCTGGGACCAAATTCTTTTTGAATGGCTTCCGACATCTCTTTTTGTTCCGTTTCGTTGACGATTCCGTCGGAATCTTTGTCGAAATATTTAAGAGCTTCGGTGATCTTTTCAATGATTAATCCGTTGTCGTCGTTGACAAATTCCGGTTTTTTTCCTTCGGGGAATTGAAATTTCGGGCGCGGTATATCGCGCATTTCTTCAAAAGTAAGAAATCCGTCGCCGTCTTTGTCGGCCGCTTTCATACGATCCTTGACTTCCTGCGGGGTCTGTTCCGGCATTTTAGAGAGATCAAGTTTGCCATCCGTCATCAAGTTTGGACCGCCCATCGGCCTAAATCCCATTCCAGGAGCGCCAAAACCAAATCCTGGTCGACGTTGCGGAGCGCCTTGAAAACTGCCTGGTCCGCCTTCAGACCGTTCGCCGCGTCTGGGGTTAATGGCGCGAAATTCTTCGTTGTCGAGGAATCCGTCGCCGTCTTTGTCAGCCGCTTTCAAAGCATCTTTGCGTTGTTGGGGCATTTGATCCGGCAACTTGGAAAGGTCAATTTTCCCATCTTCAGTGCGCGCGGCCGCGAGAAAACCTCCCCCTTGTCGTCGTTGCGCGCGGTCGCCGTTGTCTTGGCTAAATGCGAAAGTCGCCGTCGAAGCGACAAACGCGATTGCAATAACGAGAGATTTTTTCATGATTCTTCTCCTTGAAAGTTGGCGAGTCTACCGTCGATTCGCTAAAAGAACAACGCAACGGTTTCGTCGATCATAACGCCTTGAACGCTTCGACGACTATAGTCGGCTACCAGCGTCAAGATTAACGTTCTTTATCTTGTCGGGACTTAAAGCCATCCCTGTCTATGTATACCCTTCGTCTCTCTTGAAAGTTTCGCTTGGAAAATATTTTTTTCTTCAGGAGATCAAAGTATGAGAAGTCTAAAAAAGAACGTCCGAATTCCCACTGTAAGCAGGAATCGGACGCTTGCTTAACTCATGCAGAAGAACGATAAGATTAAAGACCGATTGTCTCTCCTTGCGCGCGCGTTATCGCGGCCGCGAGCGCTTTCAAGTCAACTGTGGCGGAAACGAAACGGCAACTTCCATCCGCAAACAGGGCGTTGCAACCCGACGGATGTCGACTTCTCGCCTCATATTGATAAGCGCTGCATTCCGAGCAACTCCAGTCAAAGGAGCCGCTTCTAAAATGGTTGCAAGTCGGCTTATAATTGATAGGAGCCGTCGTCTTGCGGAAGATATTGGTTCCAACGATCCAGCTGCCGTTGTCGTAAGTCTTCGGCGTTCCTGTTTCGTAAGACGACGCCTCCATGACCATGACCGTGTTGGACGTTCCATCAATAATGTCGGAGATTCTAACGGCGCGCGAGGTTAGCATGACCCCGAGTTCGTCGTGTGCAAGAGTCCATCCGTCGGTGGTCGCGGAACCGTAATCGGAAATCTTTTCCGTGATCACTCCCGCGTAGTGCGTCGGCGCGAGTTTAAGTTGTTCCAGCGCCCAGCCATGGTCGGGATTATAGTAGTCGACTGAGCGAACCTCTCGATCCGGATCCGAAGGACAAAGATACATTGGAATTTGCGTTTGTCCGGCTTTTTGATTATCTTCCGCGTATACCTTTTGCTTGAAGTCGACAAGTTGACGAACGTTTTGTTGTTCGCAGAAGGGAAGCAGAAGAGCCGCCCAACCAAAATAATTGCCCGCGTCGGTTCCGTCTGATTTGACGTCCGTTAATTTTCCCGGCGGGAACGAGTTCAACGTATCGTGATAATTGTGGAACGACAGACCGATTTGACGGACGTTATTGGAACAACTCATTCTTCTGGCGGCTTCTCGCGCCGCTTGAACCGCCGGCAGCATCAGTCCGATGAGAATTCCAATGATCGCAATGACAACTAGAAGTTCGACGAGCGTAAAAGCCCGGGAAAACGCGGCGCGTCCTGATCGCGCCGTAAGAAATAGAAAACGTTTCATTGAGTCGCTTTCCTCCATTAACGACGCCGAATCAAGCGTTCTTCGCAACAATAGCGAGAGACGCTGAAACGACGCAAATACGGAGCGACGCTCTTGAGCAGGGGAACGCCCCCAAATCGACCCATTCGTCCATCGCAAATACGTCGACGATAAGATTGTCCGAACAATCTCAAAGACGCGGGAAGGTCTTCTGACTTACGAAATATCCGTTTCTATCTTCTCAACGCGTTTGACGCGTCAATGATTGACTTTTCTTCCGACGAATAATTCGTCTTCAATTGTCCTTGAAACGGACTGAAAACCTGTCGTTTCCTTCGTCTACAGCGGCGAGGACCGTATCGGATTTTGACCGATTTCCCTGTTATGCCGTCTTGTTTCCCTTAAACGTTAATCGGGGAGAGACGAGCCGCCCGCGTCCTCAAAAAGCTACGACCGTCTTTTTATGACGGTCGCGGGAGTAGTATACAATCGTTGTCTTTTTCGTCAACTGTCGCGCGTATTTTCGGCAACAAGAAAACGCTTGCAACATGAGGGACGAAGCGCTATAATGACGGCGCGTCGTCGGGTAGGCGCGTTATGAAAATTTGTTGATTCCCCCAAACAAGCATACGTCGTTGAGGAGTTTGAAATGACTGGAATTGCGGGCGTCGGCTTCTTGGTTATTCTTGGTATCTGCGCGGTCGTTTTCTTTTGGGGCATGGGCGTTTACAACGGTTTGGTAAAGCTGAGGAATCGTTATAAGAACGCTTTTGCTCAAATTGACGTCCAGCTTAAGCGACGTTACGACTTGATTCCTAATCTTGTCGAGACGGTTAAAGGTTATTTGAAGCATGAATCTGAAACTTTGGAAGCGGTTGTTCGGGCGCGCGGCGCCGCAGTCGGGGCAAATCAACAAGCCGTCGCCAATCCCGGCGATCGCGCGGCAATGGAACGGCTGAACTCGGCGGAAGGCGCCTTGACGGGAGCGCTGGGACGATTGCTTGTCGTTTGCGAAGCGTACCCTACGTTAAAAGCTAACGAGAACATGCGGGATCTTCAAGAGGAGCTTACGTCCACGGAAAATAAAGTTGGATTTGCCCGTCAAGCGTATAACGACAGCGTTACTGCGTACAATACGAAACGCGAGATGTTTCCATCAAACGTTATCGCCGGAATTTTCAATTTTGGCGAGGCTACGCTTTTCGAAATCGCCGACGTTACGCAACGCGAAGCCCCCAAGGTCTCTTTCTGATTTCCTTCGGGATAGCTCTAAAATATGCCTGGCAACGGTTCGGCATACGGCGCTTTGAGGTGATTGCAATTCAACCAAGAGGATGATTTCGAGATAATGGACTTTTTTCAACGTCAGGATAAAGCGCGTTCCAACACCGCCTGGTTGGCGTTTCTTTTTGCCGCTGGGCTCATTTCAACGGCTCTTCTGATTCATTGTCTTGTGTCTTTTTGCGTCTCTGTTTACGGCGGAGTTTCCCACGAGAACAGTAGCGGAATTAATTTTATCGCTAAACTGCTGGATCCCGATCTTTTTGTCTTCGATTTTTTGTCTGTCGCAGGGTTTATTCTAATCGTGTCGTTTTTGCGAACAGCCTCGTTAAAAAAGACTGGACCAGACGGGATAGCTTTGTCGCTTGGAGGACGGCTGGTCAAGCGCGGATCGGGTTCTCCTCGCGATCGACGGTTGTATAACGTTGTTGAAGAAATCGCGCTTGCCGCCGGTTGTCCCGTGCCTCGCGTTTACATTATGAGAAACGAGCCTAGTATTAACGCGTGCGCAATTGGCACGAGTCCTGAAAACGCGGCCGTGTGCGTCACTGCGGGTTCGATGGATTATTTAACGCGGGACGAGTTGCAGGGCGTCGTCGCTCACGAATTTAGTCATATAGTCAACAACGACGTCGACGTCAATACAAAAATAATCGGATATCTTTTTGGGCTTGAATTGATCGCCTTGATTGCCGCGTTGGTTTTTCGATCTGTTTTACAAATTTCTCCTCATGTTCAAACCTCGCGTTCCAACAGTAAAAACGGCGGCGCGGAATTAGCGATAATTTTAGGGGTTTTATTCTTTAGCGGCGTTTTATTTTTGATAGGTTACGTTGGGACGGTATTTGGCAATATCATCCGCGCGGCGATTTCCCGCCAACGCGAATACTTGGCCGACGCCTCCGCCGTGCAGTTTACTCGTAATCCTAACGGAATTGTCGGCGCCCTCAAGAAAATAGGTTGTCCTAATCTGGGTTCGCAGATTTCAAACTCGGCGTCCGTCCAAGCGTCTCATTTGTTTTTTGGAAGCGTTTTTAAGACGGGCTTCTTGCAGTCCGTGTTTCAGACGCATCCTCCACTCGCGAGGCGGATTCGCGCGATTGATCCCAGTTTTGACGGAGTTTTTCCAATAAGCGTTGAAAAGAACGACTGGGCTCGTTCATCTTCTGAAGAATCAGAAGTTCCTTGCGTCGCGAATTCCGTTCATCTTGTTGAAACCGACGTCGAAAGCGCGTCCTTTTCACAATTTGCGGGAAACGCCGTTCAAAACGAGAGCGTCGTTCCCGGAACCGATACGATTACCGCTTCCTCGTGCGCTAAACCGACAGCTCTTGGCTTTACCCGCGAACAACTTTATGGTTCCGCATTCGAAAATGCCGTAAAGTCGCCCGATGTTCCAAATAAAGGCGAAGTTCGTATTGAATCTTCTGTTTTACAGAGCGTTCCTTCGATCTGGGAGCGTTTCCTTGTCGATTCTCTTGCCGCGCGCGCGACGCTTTATGCAATTTTGCGAGGACGCTCTATTGAAGAAATTCAGGCGCAACAAGAAATTATCGAACAATCGGAAAGTTTTGAGTTAAAAGGGAAATTGAATTTTGCCTGGAAAGCCGTCAAGCCGTTGGGCGACGCTTCGCGTCTGATTTTAGCTCGCAAAGCGATTCCTCTTTTGAAGACCATGGGACTTGAGGAATATCAACATTTTCGCGAGACAACAATAAAGCTCTGTCAGGCTGACGGAGTTCTTGATCTCTTTGAATACACGTTGCAAGCCTTGGTTATTCGAGAGCTTGACCTTTTTTATCGTTTGTCTCGCGAACCCAAAATCCGTTATTCGACGCTTGAATCGGTACTTCAGCCTTTTGCGCTGGTATTGTCGTACTTAGCATACGAGGGCGCGCTTCGTTCTGGCGACGAAGTCGGAGCTTTTAAGAGTGGAGCAAGTGAAATCGGCGCTTCCGTGTCTTTGGTTCCTCGAAACGAGTGCGCGTTAAACGCCTTTAGTCGCGCGTTGAACGCTTTGTCCGTTTCGGCTCCGTTAGTCAAACAGAAAGTTATTCGCGCCCTGTATAAATGCGTGGCATACGATGGAACCGTCGTAGAAAAAGAAGCCGCGACGATTAGCGCCGTCACCGCCGCGTTAGGCGTTCCTTCGCCTGTTTGGCGAGATTGGAAATAGAATCGTTTCGAACCGTTTTCCTTAATTCTCCCGAAAATTGTTTTTGGTTTGCGTTTTATAGGAAATACCGGAACGCGTTAATTTTTTTCAGAAACAACGTCGTTGAACTAGCTTTTTATGTAGTAAGAGAGGACTGATAATGGATCGTAGAGCCTTTTTATCGCTGGGACTAGCCGCGCCTTTTGTGATGAAGTCCGGAGTCGTTCGCGCCGAGGTCGGCGTCGATTACACGACCAAAGATCCTTCGATTGTCGCGTCTTTTGCGGAAGATCCTGACAATCCAAAGATGGTCTTATGGCAACTTCCAGACGTTAATACTCCTCAAACAAGGGGGTATGTTATGCGCGTTTGTACGGGTCAAACAATCGTGTTCGACGGGGGGTGGGATAAAGACGCCCCTTATCTCATTGATCTCATTAAAACGGAATGCGGGGGTAAAGTGGACGCTTGGTATTTAACCCACGCGCATTCCGATCATTGTTTCGCTCTCGCTGAAATAGCAAAAAAGTATCAAGATGAGATCGAGATCGCGAACCTTTATTATAATTTTCCAGCAAAAAAATGGCTTGACGAAACCGAAAAAGGTTCAGTGGGAGAAACGGACGTTATCTTTGCCGGACTTGCTCAGTTCAAAGGTTCCAGCCGCGCTCCAAAGGTTGACGAGGTCTTTGAATTCGGTCCTCTAACAGTTAAGTGCTTAAACGATTACGACACGAGTTTGACGATGAATTCGATTAACAATTCGTCGATCTGTTTTCGTCTCGACGTAGCCGGCAAATCGATTCTCATTCTTGGCGATCTTGGCGTAGAAGGAGGGAAACGACTTGTTGAAATGCAAGGCGCCGACGTTTTGAATTGTGATTTTTGTCAGATGGCGCACCATGGACAAAACGGCGTTAATCGTGAATTCTACGAAATTGTCAAGCCTTCCGTATGTCTTTGGCCGACGCCCAAGTGGTTGTGGCATGTTGATTCCGGCAAGGGATATGGTTCCGGTCCTTGGGCTACGCTTAAAACGCGCGCTTGGATGGACGAACTTCTTGCCGAACAACATTTCGTTATGAAAGACGGACTTATTAAAATTCTCTTTTGATTTTTAATCATAGGCGGGAAGAACACCTCAGCCGCGGCGATCAGTTGCGGCTGGGGTCGGACGGTTTTAAGCGTATTATGGATCGTAGATCATTTTTATCGCTTGGTTTTATCGCGTCTTTTGCGCTAAAATCTGGTTTAGTTTGGGCTAAGACGGAATATAAGCCCGTTGAAAATATTATTGAAGCGTCTTTTTCGGAAGATCCGGAAAATCCTAAAGGGACGTTATGGCAGATTCC
>CAMZEO010000199.1 GCA_947305735.1 uncultured Planctomycetales bacterium
GACGCGAGACGTTCTTCCGCCTCGTTGGCATAGGACACCAAGTTCATGACGTTTCCAATCAGTAACAAGCCAAAAAGGATCAAAATAAAGTTTTTCATCTTCGAACTATAGTAGCTGTTTAAATGAATACTCTTGAACAAACAGGGTTCGTTTAGCGAACAATTTGCGATTACCGGAGCCGTGAGACCAAGATGTTACGGTACTTTTAGCGATATTCACCTTGCTCGTCAAGATTGGATCATCAGCTTTTCTTTAAAGGTTCTATCACATTTTCGAGGAAAGAATAGGTTTGAAATGTGATTGTGACAACATTGTCGATTTTTTAGTTTAAGACGTTAATGTTTTTTATGTGGTATTTTTGTTTTTTCCTTATAGATTTGGTGTAATATGCACGAAAATAGAGGTAGAGGTTTGGGAGTTTCTTCAAACACTTGACAGTGGTTTGCTGAAGTCTCGCTTGTGTCGACCTTTTTTAAACGTTTTCTTAAAGAAGCGAACGTTTGGAGGTCGATAGTAGATTCGTGAGAAGAAGCGTCTTAATTTAGGGTCTGTCCTCAGCGATGGAACTAGAGGACGTTTTTGAATCGCGAGAGAATTTTTCGGATTCGTTTCCTGAATAGAACGTTCCATGCAGGCGGCAGGGAATTGGCAACGCAGCTGAAGCTGGCGCCGCGACTTGACGTTCTCACGCAAGGTTCGTTTGTCGCGCGACTTCGTTTCTCCGCGAAGGCGAGGCGAGATTGAACCGACATTTTGAAGTCTGGAATTGACTCGGTTTCGGATGGAGCCGCGTTTGTTCGGTTGAGATGTAAGGACACATAAGATGAGAAAAACGATAAAGACGTTCCTAGCGTGTTTATTGGTTTGCGCTGTTGCGGGCGGTTGCATGAGCATTCCGAACAGCGAGACGGTTTCGCCCCGGTATTTTAGGAATAAGAGCCAGGGCGGGGTTCGTAGCGAAATGGAACAAATCAATTTCGTTAAATTACGAATGGATAAACCGGCCGAGGAGTTGTTGGGTCCAAACGACGTGCTAGGTATCTATATCGCCGGTATAACCGGCAATCCCGAAGACGCGCCTCCAATTCACAATATTGGTTCCAACAACGAGAAACCATCGTCGGGCTATCCTTACGTGGTTCGCTCCGATGGGACTTTGTCTCTTCCTATGTTGACCGAGCCGATTTATGTCGAGGGGATGACGTTGATTCAAGCTGAAGAAGCGATCCGTTCGGCGTATACTTTAAAACGCGAGATTGTCCGTCCTGACGCCAATATCTCCGTTTCTTTGATAAAACCTCGCACCTATCACGTTACCGTAATTCGTGAAGATGTTACGGGCGAGGATCAGCGTTATAGCGCCTCCTCCGGCTCAGGCAAGGGCGCTGCCTACTTGGGCGGTATCGCTCGTGGAACAGCTAAGACGCTGGAATTGCCGGCTTACCGAAACGATATCCTGGAAGCGTTAAGCTTGACCGGCGGACTTCCTGGTTTGAACGCGAAGAATGAGGTCGTTATCCTGCGTAAGGCGTACAGCGACGAGTTCAGTGATAAAGACTATATGGATAAGGACGGTTATGCGATGAGCGAAGTTGCCCGTCGTTATAACGAGACAGGCGAGATTAACAATCTGAATGAAGACCTTGGCATCCTTCGCATTCCTCTTCGAATCGCTCCCGGCGAACAACCTCCGCAATTGACTTCAGAGGACGTTACGCTTTACGACGGGGACGTTGTCTATATCCAGTCCCGCGAGGCAGAAGTGTATTACACCGGCGGTTTGCTTAAAGGCGGCGTGTATCCAATACCCCGCGATTACGACCTTGACGTAATGGGAGCGATTGCCACTGCCGGAGGCACTGTTGGCGCGGCCGCTGGATCGACCTATTCGGAAGCGAGTGGAAAAGTCAGCAGTATCCTTCCTGCAAGTCGAATCTTGGTTCTCCGCGAGGTTGACGGGCGGCAGTACGCGATTCAGATTCGTCAACGCGATATGATGCGCGATCCCTCCCAGCGCATTCTGATCGAACCGAACGACGTCATCTTGGTTGAGTACACGACTGTAGAACTTTGGTTCAACCTCTTCTACAATATGCTCAGTTTCCGAATTACGCCTAATGATTTCAGGTAATGACGCGGCGCGTTGGGATATAATCCGACTTGAAGGACGAAGCGTTGCTCGTCTGTCTGCGGCGGCGTGATGTGAAACGAAACGAAATTTTCTGGGGACGCGATCTTCGTGCTAGGAGGTCGCGTCCCTTCTTCTTGACGTCATTTTTTTGACGTCATTTTTTGTCTAAGTCGGGAATGTCGAGAATGACGAGTTCTTTTCCATTATTATAGTTAACAAAAGACTCGATAAAAAACGAGTTGAAACGAATACAGGTCGGTTAATTGGTCGAAAGAAAAACCCGCGTCGAACGTCCGGCGCGGGTTTTTCTTTTAGGTTTAATCGTCGAGAAGTTTTATTTGCGGTTTATTTGCAAGTTTTCCGCATTTAAAAAATTGCGAGTTTTCCACAGTTTTCCTTTTCTTTCTTTTCTTTTTCTTTTGATCTTATTTCGGAGCGTTCCTTTGGTGAACGCTTTTAAGAAAATCTAACGCGAAAAACAAAAAACAAAAACGCGTTGTGGCAACGCGATGCGACAAACGGAAAACGACGCGCCGACGCAGTACTAAAAGAGGCGCTACGACTGGTTCCGCATGCGCGACAATTCCTTGACGTCGCGTAAACACGGTTCTAAAGGGGTAAAAAAACAAAAAATTTGCGTCGGGTTTCACATGAATTTCTGAAATCTGTTATTATTCTGCGCGAGGGTGACCAAAACAATGGCAAAAACAAACAAAACAACGACGCTTGACGCGCTCTACAACGCGGTTCTTGACGCTCGCAGACGATTCGCGGAAGACGACGCGCCCGATGAAATACTTGTCGCGCCCGATGAAATACTTGTCGCCGGCGCCGAACCGCTCGGCGATTGGAGCAACGCGTAGCGCGTCCGTCAATCGGCTTTGCAGGAGCCGACGGAAACGCGAAGAACGAAAATTAAGAAAATGGAACTGAATGCAAAGATAAATCGAGGCTAACCGCCCTCGGAGTTGGAATCGCCGTGTTTGAATTGTTTACAAAATAATTTCGCCATAGAATTTTCATGATGATTCCGTGGCAAAACAAAAAGATCAGAAACGATTTCAAAGAAATGGCAAACGCCGAGCCTTGCGAGATTAAAATAACGCGCTACTCGGACGTGAACGATTGGATTTGTAATGTCGAAGTCGGGGATCCTTACAAAAAAGGGGTTGCGTCTCATACTCCTGAGTTCCCCGAATGGACGTTTTTGTATAACTATCTCCTTGAAGCGGAGAAATACGACGTCGTTCGGCGTAAGTCGGAAAAAAAATTACATTCCCGACAAACCAGACAAGATCGTCCTTGTTTTTGATGCGTCCTCTTTCCTGATTAAGCGATTTAGAAAAAAGACATAACTTTCTGATACAATGCCAACAACAACAAGCGGGAACCAAAAAGGAAAAAGTAAATGAATTTATACCAATTCGTTCAAAAACTTATGTACGACGCGCTGAGTAAAGGCGTTGAAATCGTCCAATACGCGCGGCGCGGCAAGATCGCGAGCCAATATTTTCTCGGACGCGAATATCCTTGGAACCAAAAAATGAACGCGTACGGTCGTTGGGTTACGGGACGAGGAGGCGCGAAGTATTTTATCAACTTCGAGACTCTCGTTAGACGCGCGATCGAAAAGAACAACCCGACGCCGGAAGAATTCGCGGGAATGTTCGGGAAACGTCCAGACGCTTCAAAGCGGCAGGAAATCAGAGAAAAAATGATTGTCGCAGAGTTAAAAACTATTGTGGAACTAGCCCTTAAAGGTCGGACAATTCTTCCAGACAATAAAAAGGAAGACTTTAAATTTGAAGACGAAAGACTTCCTAAATTAGTCGACGCCAATTACGCTGGGACAACAGTTACGTTATACAAAACTATTCCGCATACCAAAATTAAAGTGTTGTGTCAGCGTCGCGCGTATGACAAAAACGGCGTTGTTTTACAAGATTTTGATTACTGGCACGGAAAAGAAGAAACCCACGTTTTCCCTCATATTCACATATGGTTTGAGCCGTCGTATGACAAAAGAAGCATTCAATTGAAGTACAGATAAGGAGAAATAAAATGATCGACAATTTTAAAAAGTATGCCAACGAGATCGATCAAACCTGGGAGAAGCGAAAACAATGGCGCGTTAAAAACAACCTTGACAACGGGCAGATCAAACGTTTCGCCTGTTCAGACGACGCGAAGATCGAATCGATCAAAGATATTCTCTTAATGCTTTCGCACGGTTGGGAGTTCTATGTCAAGTTTCGCGGAGACGAGTATTTCATTTCTTCCGACACAGGCTACTCGGTCAATAATTCATGGGACGATCTTCTCTACGAAACAGACGATCTTGACGACTTCGGCGAAAACGCGCGAATAGGAGAGGACGGGGAGTTTTTTCTGAAAGACGTCGCCAGCGAGGTTGAGCTTGCGTAAAACCAAACTCAATCGACTCAATCAAAACGCGGTCGCGAGCAAAACCGTCTGAACCGTCGCCGACAATCTACGCGCCCGATGAAAAACTCGTCGCCGACGCCGAACCGCTCGACGATTGGAGCAACGCGTAGAGCGTCCGCCAATCGGCTTTGCGGGATCGACGGAAACGCGAAGAACGGAGATTGAGAAAAATGAGTTTATTTAACTACGTAAAACCTATAACGCGCGTTTTTAAAATGAATTTATACCAATTCGTTCAAAACCTCATGCGCGACGCGCTGAACAAAGACGTCGAGATCGTCCACGCTGTCCAATACGCGCGGCGCGGAAAGATCGCGAGCCAATATTTTCTCGGACGCGAATATCCTTGGGACCCCAAAATGGGCGCGTACGGTCGCTGGATTACAGGACGCGGAGGCGCAAAGTATTTCATCAACTTCGAGAAACTTGTTCAACGCGCGATCAAAAAGAACAATCCGACGCCGGAAGAATTCGCGGGCATGTTCGGGAAACGGTTTGAAGTTACAAAGCGTCAGGGAATTCTTGACGCGATGTTTATTGAAAAACTAAAGACGATAATTCTTCTTGCTTTTAAAGGTCGAAGAATTCTTCCAGACTTTAAAACAGAAGACGTCCAAGTTTTTAAAGGGGAGCATTTAAAAACTATTGTTCCTGAATACGCCAACAAAACAGTAGCGTTATTCAAAACTATACCGCATACGCAAATCATAGTACTATATCAACGTCGTATCTACGGAGCCGACGGCGTTGTTTTACAAGATTTTGATTACTGGCACGGAAAAGAAGAGACTCACGTCTTCCTGCATATCCACGTATGGATTGAACCAAAACACGACCGAAGAAGCGAGCCAATAACGTATGAAATAAAGGAGAAATAAAATGTTTAACGAAGATTTATGGGAGGCGCATAAAAAAGAGAGCTCTGAACAGAGATGGGAGAAGCGAAAACAATGGCGCGTTAGAAATAATCTTGACGACGGACAAATTAAACGTTTCGCCGGTCCAGACGACGCGCCGATCGAGTCGATCAACGACGTCCTTTTAATGCTTTCATGCGGCTGGGAGTTCTACGTCAAGTTTCAAGACGAGGAGTATTTTATTACTCCCAATCCTTGGTATTCAATCAGCGATTCTTGGGACGATACTCTCTACGAGTCGCTTGATCTTGACGACTTCGGCGAAAACGCGCGAATAGGAGAGGACGGCGAGTTCCTTCTGAAAGACGTCGCCAACGAGGTTGAGCTTGCGTAAAAACCAAACTCAATCGACTCAATCAAAACGCGACCGCGAGCAGAACCGCCGGAACCGTCGCCGGCAATCGACGCGCAAATACTCGTCGTCGTCGCCGAACCGCTCGGCGATTGGAGCAACGCGTAACGCGTCCGTCAATCGGCCTTGCTGAACCGACGGAAACGCGAAGAACGGAGATTGAGAAAAATGAGTTTATTTAACTACGTAAAACCTATAACGCGCGTTTTTAAAATGAATTTATACCAATTCGTTCAAAACCTCATGCGCGACGCGCTGAACAAAGACGTCGAGATCGTCCACGCTGTCCAATACGCGCGGCGCGGAAAGATCGCGAGCCAATATTTTCTCGGACGCGAATATCCTTGGGACCCCAAAATGGGCGCGTACGGTCGCTGGATTACAGGACGCGGAGGCGCAAAGTATTTCATCAACTTCGAGAAACTTGTTCAACGCGCGATCAAAAAGAACAATCCGATGCCGGAAGAATTCGCGGGAATGTTCGGGAAACGTCCAGAAAACAACGCGACGCAGGAAAATATCCTTGAAGAAATGCGCTATCACGAGTATTTCGTGAGAGTATTGTTAACGCTTAAAGGAAGAACTATTCTTCTAGACCCAGGGAAAGAAGACGTCGCCGTGTATAACCAAAAATCGCTAGAATCTAAAACAGACAATAGTGAGTATATTGGCAAAACAGTCGCGCTTTACAGAATAATTCCGCGCACAAATATTAACGTACTAGCACAACGTCGTATTTACGACGAAGACGGAACTGTTTTACAAGATTTCGACTATTGGCATTCTGGCGGAGACGTTCACGTGTTCCCGCATATCCATGTTTGGTTCAGTTCTAACTACAAAGATCGATCACACGCTATAAGGTTTTTTTACAATGACTGACACACAAAGAGAGCAATGGCTAAAAAAACACGGCTTGCCGAAAAACGATCTTGATAGATTCAACAACGCGGCTCACTGGTGGGATCCAATTAAAACAATGCTCGATTTGCAAGTAATGCTTACTTGCGTTTGGGAGTTTTATGTCGATTTCCGAGGAGAGGAGTATTTCATCTCCTCGGAACATGGTTACCGTGTCTACCTCGTTGACGGCGACGAACTGATCTACAAGTCGGACGACCTTGACGACTTCGGCGAAAACGCGCGAATAGGAGAGGACGGCGAGTTTCTTTTGAAAGACGTCATTAAGGAACTTGTGTTCGAGTAACAATCAACCAATTCGATCAACCAAAAACGCCGGAGCGATCCAGACTGTTCCGGCGTTTTATTATTAGCAAAACTAATTAAACAACGTCAGGCGGTTTCTCGTGAATTCAGCGCGGTTGCATGGCGCCGTAACGCTCACGACGAACGCAGCCGCGCTTGCGTCGTCGGCTGTGT
>CAMZEO010000200.1 GCA_947305735.1 uncultured Planctomycetales bacterium
TTAAAGAGGTTTTCTCCAGGATTATTTATGCACAAATATGCATAATGCGGCAGCCCATTTTCAATACGCTGCGGGGATCAACCGGATGCAGAAAAACCTGCCGAAACAGGAAGGGGGCGGGATATGAAAACGAGAAAGAAGAGAACAACGAAAATATCTTCTACAATCAGAAAGCGGGAAAAATATATTACGGCAACCTTCACTACTACGGTTCGACCGTCGTGACAAAACCGATCAGGAACACCGATTACGTCGATCCGACCGAGGGAACGGGACTCGTCAAAAAATAACCGTTTCCCGCTTTAGGCGCCTTTGACCAAACGAGCCGCGACATGACGCTTCCAAACGACTCCGGGTTGGCGACGGGTTTCCCGTTCGCCGACGCCGCGCTTCCTTCCCCTGAAACGCCCTGCATGAACGGAATCTTCAGTCCGGTCGGCGGGACGCTTCTCGTTTGCGCGATCGCCGCGATCGCGATGGCGGCCGTTCTGTTCGTCCGACGCGGCGCGGTATCGACGGCGCGACGCGAGGGATCCGCCCGAGAGAAATTGAAAGACGAGCGCGCGGACGCCGAAACCGACGTCGCGTCGGAATGACCGTCGACGCCCGCTTTCCCTTTCCGCCATATAACGACCGTTTTCAGAACGCGGTCTCCAGACATATCGAGGTGTAACGGCAAGATGTTTTTAAAACGCTCGTTTTTTTGGAAAATGGTTTCGTCGTCGCTCGTTCTTTCGGCGCGGACTTGTCTTTTTCTCGCGGCGGCGTTCGTCGCGATCGCGACGGTCGCGGCTCAAACGGAGGAACCGAGCGAGACGCCGAAGGAAAACGTCGGCTCTTCGGATTATCGGCTGAAAAAATCCGGCAAAGTCTTGGCGCGGTATCTGGGAGGCGCGGACGAATTCGCGATTCCCGAGGGCGTCGAAAAGGTGGAGTACAACGCGTTTTGGAATTGCGAGACGCTGAAGAAAGTCGTCGTGTCCAAAAGCGTCAAGGAGATTGGCGACGCGGCGTTTAACGCCTGCCCCGCGCTCGAAACGATCGAAGTCGCGGAAGACAATCCGCGATTTCGCGGCGTCGACGGCGTTCTTTTCGACAAGACCGGAAAAAAACTTCTCAGGTTTCCGGAAGGAAGGAAAGCCGAGTCTTACGAAGCGCCCGCCGAAGTCGCGGAAATCGGCGCCAACGCGTTCAACGCCTGTTCGTCGTTGAAAACGATCGTCGTTCCCGCAGACGCGACGAAGATCGGAAACAGCGCGTTCTGGAAATGCGAGTCGCTCGAGTCGTTTTCTATTCCGAAAAAAACTTCCTTGATCGGAGCGAGCGCGTTCTACGGCTGCTCGTCGCTCAAGTCGATCGACGTGCCGACCGGCGTGAAAATCATTGAAAGGGGAACGTTTAACGGTTGTTCCGAGTTGAAGTCGGCGACGTTGTCCGAAGGTCTCGCGTCGATCGAGGCCTACGCGTTCTACGGCTGCTCGTCGCTCTCGTCGATCGCGTTGCCTCGCGGACTCGAGTCGATCGGCGATTCCGCGTTCGTCGATTGCGCGTCGCTTTCGTCGATCGTCGTTCCCGAAGGAACGAAGTCGATCGGGGCCGTCGCTTTCCAGAATTGCGCGGGGCTGAAGTCGGCGTCGATACCCGAAAGCGTCGCGCGACTGGGACAGGACGCGTTCAAAGGCTGCCCGGAACTGAAACTCAAGGTTGTTTACCGCTCGAAGGGCGAAGAATACGCCAAAAAGAACAGGCTGAGATTTGAGTCGATCGGCGATCCTCGGACAAAGCCCGTCGAAGATTCCGGCGACGAAGACGAGGCGGAACGCGAGCCCGAACCGGTCGAAGAGCCCGTCGAGTCGGAGTCCAAAGACTTTGAAATCAGCGGCGGCGGAAGGTTTCTGGATCGTTGTCTTGTCGACAAGCCCGACGTCGCGATACCAAACGGCGCGACGAGCGTCGGCGAGGGCGCGTTCGAGGGTTGTTCCTCGATCAGGACGGTCTTTATTCCCAAGAGCGTCTCGAACGTTGAAAATGGCGCTTTCAGGGGGTGCGGCTCGCTTGAATCGTTCGAGGTCGATCCGGAAAATCCGAACTATCAATCGGTCGACGGCGTTCTTTTGACCAAAGACGGCAAAAAACTGGTCAAACGTCCGCCGAGAATGAGCGGCTCCGACTATAGCGTTCCCCAAGGGGTCGCGGAAATTGTCGAAGACGCGTTCGCCGATTGCGTTTCGTTGAGAAAGATCGACGTCGCCGAAGGGCTCGTCGCCGTCGGAAGCCGCGCGTTTCGAAACTGTTCCGCGCTCGCGGAATTCAACGCGCCCGAGAGCCTCGGCAGAATCGGGGAAGGCGCGTTTGAAAATTGTTCCGCGCTCGCGGCGTTCCGCGTTCCGAAAGGACTCGAGCAAATAGGAACCGGCGCGTTCGCCGGCTGCTCGTCCCTCGCCGCGTTCGAGGTCGCGAAAGACAATCCGAGTTATCGCGACTTGAAAGGCGTTCTTTACGACAGAAAAGGAACGACGCTGATCAAAATTCCCGGAGGAGCGAAACTAGACTCGTTCGCCATATTGAAAAGCGTCGATTCCGTCGAAGCGGACGCGTTCGGCGAATGTTCCGACCTGAAACAGATTACGTCGTCGAAGAACAACAAGCGTTATTTCGCCGCAGAAGGCGTTCTCTACGACCGGATCGGAAAAGCGCTCGTCAAATTCCCGCCTCGACTGCGGGTCGACCGTTGCGAGATTCTCAACGGCGTCGAGACGATTGGGGAGGGAGCGTTCGCGGACTGCGGAACGCTGAAGGAAGTTCGTTTTCCGGAAGGTCTTCGGATCGTCGGCAAGAACGCGTTTAAAGGTTGCGCGTCGGCGATTGCGTTCGAGCTTCCGTCGAGCGTCGCGTCGATCGGCGACCGCGCTTTCGCCGGCTGTCGGTCGCTGAAGTCGATCGTTCTTTCCCGCGATCTTGAAATGATCGGAGCCGAGGCTTTTTCGGGGTGCGTCAAGCTGACGGCGATTGAAATGGCGGACGAGACGCGCGAAATCGGCGATTTCGCGTTTTCAGACTGCGCCTCGCTCGGAACGGCGATTCTTTCCGCGCGTCTTGAAACGATCGGGAAAAACGCGTTTCGCAACTGCTCGTCTTTAAGAGAAGTCTCCGGATTGCAAAGTCTTAAAGAAATCGGCGATTTCGCGTTTTCGGGCTGCTCCTCGTTAAAGGAGGCGCCCTTGTCGGAAGGACTCGTAAAAATCGGAATTAAAGCGTTTGAGGACTGTTCGTCGATAGAGTTTGTCGCGTTTCCGAAAAGCGTCGAAACGATTGGGAAAGACGCGTTTTACAACTGCTCGTCCCTGAAAAACATAACGCTTTCCGATCGCGGCGAGGAAGCGAACGCGGCGTTCAGAGCGCAGATCGACGAGGCCGTCAAGGAATCGAACTCCCCCTTGGTCGAAAGCGTTCGAGCGTCGAGAGCTCGACCTCCGGAAAACGCCCCGAATAAAAACGCCCGACCGAACGGCGAGATTCCAAGAAGATGAGCCGAGTCGGAAAGCGCGACGACGGCGAACGAGGTCTTTTCCCTGCTGAGCGATCCATGAATAACCGCGAGAATAGAGCGAGCTGCGACGCGAGTCTTTCCGCGAACGGCGACGTCGCGGACGACTCTTTCGACTCCGATTCCGATTTGCTTTCGTTCGCTTCAAAGGAAGATTCCGGAGATTCGACGCTTGAATCCTCGGAATTTTGGGGCGATTCCGATTTGCTTTCGTTTGATTCCGGCGAGGACTCCGACGACTCGCCGCTCGCGTCCGCCGATAATTCTCGCTCGGTTCCGGACGCTCGAGACGACGATTCCGGATCCGCCGGACGATTCGCGTCCCGCGTCGTCGACGTTCGACCGGTCGTAAAAAATGGGCTCGCGCGCGCTCTGAGAAGAACGCTGGCGTTTTTCAAGGGTTGCGCTTTCGGAGGAACGCTGGTCGCGTTTCTCGTTCTGTCGCTGGCCGCGCTCAACGCGAAATATGGAGTCGAACGCGTTGGCGAAGTCGACGAAACGTCGGATTTTCTCAAATTTTACGCCAATCAGTTTTTGCGGTTAAGTCCCGACGTCTGGCGCGAGATCTTATGCGCGCTGATCGCGGTTCTCCTTATTAAGGTCGTCTTTCGTCTCCTTTTAAAACGCCGCGAGAACCGCCGCGCCGAAATTTCGCGTCCGGTCGAAACGACGAGAAGAACCGATCCGGCGTTTCAAGGGCTTGGCGAGCTTTCGCCGCCGCGCAAACCTCTCGACAGGAGCGGTTCCGACGGTTCTCGGCGTCGCGGCGACGCGAGAAAGGGGGCGCCGCGTTCTCTTTGGAACAAGCTGGAACGCCCGTTGGGCAAACTCGGATCTCTTTTGAACAGGACGCTCGAGTCGCCGCTCGGAAAAACGAAGCTGTTCTTATACGGCGGAGCGTTCGGCGCGGCGATCGTTTGTCCGCTCTTCGTCGTATGGTCAAACGTCGCGAAACCCCGCGATTACGCGCTTGACGCCGGCGGAAAGACGTTTTTGAAATACGGAGGAACCGCCGAAGCGTTCGTCGTTCCGAAGGGCGTCGAAGAGATTGCGTTCAACGCGTTCGCCGACTGTTCCTCGCTGAAGTCGGTCGTTTTTCCCCAGGGGATCAAAAAGATCGGCGACAAGTCGTTCTCGAACTGTTCCTCGCTGACGTCCGTTGTAATTCCCGACGGGGTCGCGGAAATCGCGGACGCGGCTTTCGAAGGGTGTTCGTCGCTAAAGTCGGTCGAAATGCCCGAAAGCGTCGAAAGCGTCGGAATCGGGGCGTTCCGCAACTGTTCTTCGCTGACTTCCGTCGATCTTCCGGACGGGATCGAAACGATACGCGAAGAGACGTTTCTCAATTGCCGGTCGTTGTCTTCCGCGACCCTTCCGCCGAGATTAAAAGGCGTCAAAAGGATGGCGTTCGCCAACTGCGAGTCGTTGCGCTCGCTCGTAATTCCCGAGACGACGACGTCCGTTTCAGACTCGGCTTTCTCAGGTTGTCGTTTTCTCTCGCTTCGGGTGTTCCGAGAGTCTTACGCGGAACGATTCGCCGAAAGGAACGATATTCAATACGAAATCGTCGGAGGCGGCGGACCGTCGGCGCGTCAAGTCGAACCGATCGACGTCCCGAAAGACTACCGGCTCGGCGACGATGGGACGACGCTCGAGCGTTATACGGGAACCGCGCGGTCTTTCACCGCGCCGGAAGGCGTCAAGACGATCGGCTCCGACGCGTTTCGCGCGTGTTCGACGCTGACGATCGTTCGCTTGCCCGATTCCGCGGAAACGATTCAAGAAGGAGCGTTTGCGGATTGCGACTCCCTGAGAGAAATCGATCTTCCTCCGAGAACGACGCAAATAGAAGCCAATTTGTTTTCCGGTTGCGTTTCGCTGATCCAGGTTTCTTTGCCGTCCGGCGTCGTCGCGATTAAAACGCGCGCGTTCGCCGGGTGCGAATCGTTGCGAACGCTCGCGATTCCGGCAAACGTCGAACGGATCGAATCGCGCGCCTTCGTCGGATGCAAATCGTTGCAAACGGTCGAGATACCCAATCCGACGACGTTTGTCGAGTCAAACGCGTTCGACGATTGCGAGCGCCTGACGATTCGCGCGCCCAAAGGTTCTTTCGCCGAACAATACGCGGCGGAAAACGACGTGAAATTCGAACCGCTATAAGGAGCTGCAATGAGCGACGACGACAAAAGCGAACAAAGCGCGAACGAAGACCGCGAAACGAAGAATCCGTCCGACAAAATCGTCGAGCTTGCGGATCTGTCGGATTTGGGCGAAAGCGGTTGTTCCGACGAGTTTTATATTCCTGACGAGTTATGTCTTCTTGAAGACAGGGGGCTCGACTTTTACGAAGACAGGGGTTTCGACGACGAGAATAAAGAGGGGGCGTTGGAACCCGGAAATGAAGCTAACTGGAAAACTTTATTGGGTTTCGACGACGAGAATAAAGAGGAGGCGTTGGAACCGCGGTCGCTGTTGGTTACGCTGACCGATTTCAAGGCGGTCGACAAAAAAAAGAAACAGATCAACACGTTGCTGTCGACCGTTGTTTTTCAGGAAAAACGCGGCGAAATTTTTGTCGTGAACGCGTATCGCGAAATCGAAGCGGGACGCTTCCAGAATTTCGCCTTCTTAAAGACGGTCGTCGTTCCAAAAGGCGTGACAGCAATTCGGGAATTCGCGTTTTACAGGTGCTCTTCGCTGGAATCCGTCGTTCTTCCCGACGGTCTCGAAACGATTGAAAGGTGCGCGTTTGAAGGATGTTCGTCGTTAAAAGAGATCGTCATTCCGAGCGGCGTCCGCGAAATCGGGAAGTTCGCGTTTAGAAATTGCTCTTCGCTGGAATCCGTCGTTCTCCCCGAGAGCGCGAGCATCGGAGAATGCGCGTTCCGCGGTTGTCCCCTCAAGATAATAACGATCGCGATCTCGAAAAACGTCGGAAGAACGGACGTTAGTCCGTCCTTATGCTACGATTCGCCAACCTCGTTTGAAGTCGACAAAGACAATTCGACGCTCCGGTCGACCGACGGGGTTCTTTTCACCAAAGACGGAAAAACGCTCCTTCGATACCCGAAAGGAAAGAAAAAAGAATTTTACGTCGTTCCGGAAGGCGTCGTTGAAATTGGGAGTTTCGCGTTCTCCGGCTGTTCTTTCGTCAAGAGCGTCATTATTCCGAGAAGCGTCGAGAAAATCGGAGGCGGAGCGTTTGACGACTGCGCCCTGTTAAACTCGATAGACGTCGCGGAGGATAATCCGGCGTACCGATCTGCGGTCGGAGCTCTCCTCGCCAAAGACGGCAAGAGGCTTCTCAAAGTTCCGAAAAAGAGAGCTTTTACCGTTCCCGGAGGCGTCGAGACCATTGAGAGCGACGCGTTTGGGGATTGTTTCCCGTTGAAGTCCGTCGATATTCCGGGAAGCGTCGAGGAAATTGGCGAAGCGTTGTTCAAAGGTCTTCCCGCGCTAGAGTCGGCGATGCTTCATGAAGGCGTTAAACGCGTCGGAAAAGAAGCGTTCAAGAATTGTTCTTCGCTGACGTCGATCGTTATTCCGGAAAGCGTCGAAGCGATTGGCGAGGGCGCGTTCTTCGGTTGTTCCTCGCTCCTTTCGGTTTCTATTCCGGGAAACGTTAAAACTGTTGGAGCGCGCGCGTTCTCCGGTTGTTCCTCGCT
>CAMZEO010000201.1 GCA_947305735.1 uncultured Planctomycetales bacterium
CCGGTGTGGACGTTACGTACACCCATAAAAACTACGCCTCGTTTGTTTGGTATCAACGCGCCCTTTTCGCGGCGATTAGTTGGAAGAATCTTGCCAGTTGCGTCGACGGAACATCCAACACCGCGGCTATTAGCGAGACCGGGAGCGCGGGCGTCGCTAATTCCAGCGAGCTCAAAGGCGGCGTTTCCGGCGCGAATTTTTACACGGGCGGCAGCGGCGAAGGCGCGAACCCCTCGTTGTGTTTGAACAACGCGCGGACTGCGAGCGATCCGAATGTTCTTGTCAGTCCTCAAGGAACTCAACGCGGCAACTGCTTCCAGGACGGTCGAACCTGGAATACTTTCAACACGGTTTTGCCTCCGAACGCCCCCAGCTGTATTGTCGGAGGCGTCGACCTGGCCTGCCACTGGGGCTCCATCTTCACGGCGAACAGCTACCACGCCGGCGGCGTCAACGTCGGTTTGATGGACGGGTCGGTTCGTTTTGTTTCCGATACGGTCAACTGCGGCGATTTAACCGTCGGCTCCACGAGTTATCGAGAGTCGTTGAAGAAAAGTCCTTATGGAGTCTGGGGCGCGATGGGGACTCCCGCCTCTCATGAAACGGAATCTCTGCCGTAACAAACTTTTTAGCGACGCGCGCGTATGCGCGCGCTTAGAATTGATCATTTCGCGCGGAATATTTCGAGGAACGAGACGACGTCCGTTCCTCGTTCCATAAGGGTGGATTGAAAAAGATGAAAAAAATATTAACTTTTTCTTTAGTGGTCGCGCTTTCCGCGCTCTCTTTGGGGTGCGGAAAGAAAATGCCGGAAGGAATGCCAAATCTTGAGCCTGTGAAATTGACCGTTACTCAGGATGGGGTTCCTTGCGCTGACGCGCAGGTAAATTTATTGTCGATTGACCAGTCGAATAAATGGACGAGCGGCGGCGTAACCGACGCGCAGGGCGTCGTCGCTTTGGTAACTCACGGGCAGTATAAAGGCGTTCCGGTCGGAAAATATAAGGTTTCCGTTTTTAAAAAGGTCGGGGAAGGAACGCCTCCGCCACCGTTGCCGACGGACGAGGCCTCGGAAAAAGCGTATAACGACTATCACGCGTCGGGGCAAACCTACGAACAGTTTTGTCTGATAGAAAAACAGTATACCAACCTTAATACGACTCCCTTGGAAATTGAGGTCGTCAAGGGTAAGAACGTACTTACCGTCGACGTCGGCGCGCCTGTTCACGACGTCTATGTTGAAGAAAAATAGGGCGCGCCTTGCCGCATACGTTATGCGTTCGACGAGAGCTTCGTTTGAAGTATTAAACAGAGACGCGTCGGACGCCTTAGACGTTTACTCTTAAGTTCTCTTTTTTTTAGAAAGCGATCGTTTATGTTGAAAAATTTTTTGACCTTTTTCGCCGCCGCGTTTGTTCTTTTCGCTCTTTCGGCGTTAAATCAGGCGCAGGAAATCAATTCGCCAGTTGGCGCGAAGCATGTAATCTGGATTGGTTCCGACGGTTTCGGCGCTCATTACGTCAATTGGGACGAACTGCCGAACATGAAAAAAAATGAAGGAAAACGGCGCGTGGACGCTCCATATGCGCAGCTGTTTGCCGTCGTCGTCCGCAATTAACTGGGAGTCGCAGATGACCGGCGCTCCCTCCGAATCTCACGGATACCGCGACTGGGGAAGTAGAACTCCTGATCTTCCGCCAATCTTCATCGGAGAAAACGGTCGTTTTCCGGATATCTTCTACGCGACCAAGCAATCGATTCCCGGCGCGACGACGGCTATCGTCTATTCCTGGGACGGCATTGGGTTCCTGTACGACAAAGCGTCGTCTGTAGACATTGAAAAACACGTGGCTGGCGGGGGCGAACCGGCTTACGAAGAAGGAAAAGCGATTATCGCCGACAAACCGACTCTTCTGTTTATTTGCTTTAACGAGCCGGATGCAACCGGACATAATATCGGCTGGGGAACTCCCGAATATCAAAAAATGCTTACGAAAATCGACGGCTTTATCGGCAAGCTTCTCGACGACATTGAAGCCGCCGGAATCGCCGACGACACGGTCGTTATTTTTACCGCCGACCACGGCGGCTCCGGACAGGGACACGGCGATAAAGAAATGTCGCATATGGAAACGCCATATCTTATTTATGGAAAAGGCGTTAAGCATGGCGAGATTACCGACTCGATCGTTTGCTACGACCTTGCCGCTACGATCGCTTGGATACTCGGCGTAAAACAGCCGCAGCCTTGGCGCGGTCAACCAACGAAATCAGCGTTCGGTATGTGACTTTTGTAAGGAGCGAGCTTCAAAAGAACCGCCAAAAAGGACGTTTCAATTGATTCGTTGTTTTTGGCGGTTTTTTCATTCGCATTTAGTTCTTCGCGTCAAGCGTTTTTTCTTCTCTTAGACCCGGATATTCGGAAACCGAGAACCAGCGCATACTGCTTTTTCCAAGCGATCGAACGGACAACGTCGCGCCTTCACCGACTTTGAGCAGGTCGTTTGGAACCGTCAAATAGAAGACTCCGAAGAAATCGGGTCCCATCTCTTCCACGCGTCCAAGTTCAAAACTCAAAACGACTCCGGAATCCGATTTCCATTCGACTTTATCTCCGACTTTAGCGTCTTTCTCAGGCAAGTCAAACTTGACTGTCGGATTTCCATTGACGGCAAGGATGAAACCGTCGGTTTGCGGTTGACTCCAATATCCAAGCCCTCCAACAAAGGCGAAGGTTGTTGTTTCGTCGTCGCCAAGCCTCTCGACAGGCTTAGTTTTCCAAACGAGCGCCTTGTCTTCCGACGTTTGGCGACAGTTGAGATGAACGACGCTTTCTTCATAGAGCGTTTTCCAAGGTTGCGCGCCGTCTTGGTTCGTCTTAACGAGCTTATCGAATCCCCACGTTACGCCCTCAGGCGTTTCGTAGACGGCAAATTTCAAGTTGTCTGAACTTGAACGAGGGTCAAAGGCAGGACTCGCGACATAGGAGAGCAACGAGTCGAGCAACGCGGTCGCCTCGGGCGCGTCCTGAGTAAGATCGAGCGCGAAGGAAGCGAGGACTTTGCCTTCGCCGAATTTCGTTTGACCAAGATAGAGATAGTAAGAATCTCGACCTTCTCCAACGGCGAGCGGCTCGAACGCGGTTCCGAGCGGTTTCGTCGCAAGATCTGGCGCCCCGACGCGAACGAGTCGGAACCACAACTCGTCCATATCGTTAGAGTTTGGGAACTTGGCGAACGCTTCGGAATCGGCGAACGTCGTTCCAACTTGCGTTCCGAGCGACCACCAGCCGAGAGAGACGTTCGGCGTTTGGGAGGCGGGCGATATCGAGAAGACTTTGCGACCTTGCGTTAAACCGACATAATACGCGTTTTCGCCGGGAGTGACGACCCATACGTCGCCGTCGTCGCCGCTTGCATCCTCGTCGATCTTTTTGACGTCGCTATATAATTTCTCAAATTGAGCGTAAAGTCCGTTGGAAACGGCAAAACCTTTCAGAGACGGTTTTCCGCGTTTTGGGAACAGCCAGTAATTCCAGGAATTGGCAAGACCGGTTCCTTCGATAGCGACGTTAAACGTCGCGGAGGTAGGTTCGCCAACCGCGTTTTCGGGTATCGCGATCTCGACCGCGCCAAGCAGACCCGCATAACCGGACGGAATTTCCTCGAGTTCCGGTTTTGGTAATTTACCCTTCGCGATTACCGAACCGTCTTTTTGCGAGGTTAGGCTCCAGACGACTTTTTCGGTTGGAAGAACGACGTCGTCGTAATTGGATATTCTAATTTCCGCGTTGAATTTCATGCCGTTGACGAGAACTGGCGCCGACAGATCGGTCGACAAAAGCAACGCCGTCGGACCGTTGAAGCGATAGAATTCTTGAGGAGCAACCCCGTTGGGACGAGGTTCCCAGAACGGATTAAGGTAGCCTTGCGCGGCGACGCAGGAACCTTGCGGAATCGAGGCGTCTACGAGCGACCAGAAGAGATAACCGTCGCACTTGGGATCGATACGTGCTGCTTCCAGTCCTTTCTTTTGGTAGATTCCTTGCAATTTTTCCGAAGCGGCGATACACGCGGCGCCCCAGTTTTCGTCCAGACCGACGCTTGCCAATTTGTCCTTCCACGCTTTGACGCTAACCGGCGCTGTTCTTACTCCTGTGAAGCGAGGCTCGTATCGAGGATCCATTTTGATCGCCAAGTTAAGATATTCATGCGCGACGAACGGAACCTTTATGTCGTCGTGCGAACCAGCCTTCCAAGGATTAATAATGGAAGCTCCGCCAGTTCCGTTGGTCGTATAATCGGCGGCTCCCTCTTTATTGCCCATGCCTCCGTCTTGGTGAATCACCATGCGGTCGGGGTCGTACGTTTTTACCCATTGATAAAGTTCTTTGTCGAGCGGCGCTCCGAGGTAACCTTCGTTTCCATACGAATAAGTCGCAAAGGAAACGTTTCGACGGTGCGAACGGAAGAGTTCGTACATGTCGCGCTTAGGATTGAACGGAAAACCTTCGCAGGTAACGTCGTGATAATAGGGAAGTTCCGGTTGAAGAAGAATACCTTTTTCGTCGGCCGCCTCGTAATACTCGGGCAACGGGCTGTGCGGGTGGAAGCGCATATAGTTGAAACCGGCGGTTTTGTAAGTCGTCATATGATCGAGGAACCGATCGCGGTCGGCGGGTTCGGTCAAATTGATTTGATCGTAGTTGTGGTCGCCGCCTCCGCGGAAGAAATAGGGCTTGCCGTTGAGGAAGAACTGGTCGCCGACAACTTTGAGTTCGCGTATGCCAAATCGTTCCGTCCAGCCGTGAATCGCGTTTCCAGACTTATCGAAAATCGTAACGTCGGCAATATAGAGGGTAGGGGATTCCGGCGTCCAAAATTGACAATTCTCAACGGGGATGTTGAATCGGAACGGTTGAGGAAGGCTGTTTTCACCGACCGTCAGCTTCGCGTTTTTCTTCTGACTTCCGACGACGTCGCCATCGATCGTTTTAACGACGACCTCGATTGAACCAAGAGCGTCGATTTGACGGAGCGAGGGAGAGAACGTTACGCCGTTTGACTGAATCTCGGCAAGTTGATCGCGGTCGTTTGGCGAAAGCTCGTCGTCGTAAAGAGGGTACGTTTTGCCGTTTTCGTCGAACGTTTTGACGTAGACGCGAACGTCGGCGGATTTATTCTCCACGTCGCCTCGCGCCCAAACGTCGTCGACGAAGACGTCGGGCGTCGCCTCAAGTTCGACGTCGCGGAAGAATCCGCCGAAATGCTCGTTGACGGCGAGCAGACCGAGCCGACACGGAACGTCGTTTCTGACCAAAGCGGTTATTTCATTTTCTCCGTCGAATGTTACCAAGTCGGTAATATCGTATTTTCTTGCGCCGCAATAGACGTCGACATACGCCGCGCGTTCGCTATTAATCCAGAGATACGCGTTGGAGCCGACTCCGCCGACTTTGAGCCAAACGCGTTTCCCTTTCCACTCTTTTGGAAGTTCAAAAACGCGGCGATAGAGGGCGCGTCCCAGGTAGACGTTGTTTAGATCCCAAATCCCGCAGTCCCAAGAAGCGTCCCAAGTTTTGCCATGGTCGGGTTTTCCGATTCCTTGCGCTTCCCAAACGCCGGGACCGTTGATTTTCCGCGCTTTCGACCAGTCGTAGTCGAATTTTCCCCAAACTCCGTGTCCGACTCCCAGTCGATAACGTTCGGGGTTTTCGTTAGTAAAGCCCCATTCGCCTGACAGCGAAATTATTTGGGACAGAGGGGAACGGACTACCGGATTAACGACGGCGAAAGATTCGGGAGAACCCCAATCTTTCGCTTCGGAAGAGAACGTTTGTTGCGAGCCGCAAAAACAGGCGCTCAGCGCGGCGAAGATGAATAGGAGACGATGTTTGCTTTTCATTGGTCGTTCGCGTAGGTTTGTTTTGAGTGTTGAAGAAGGAAGAAAAAACAAAGCGTCGCGTAAAAGCGACGCTCCCGTATTATATTGGCGACATTTTGGGAAATCAAGCGAAAGTTCCTTATTTTGCGGAGAACGGCTCTCTTTCCGCCTCCGCCGTTAATGTTCGCAGTTTTTTTTGAAGCTCCGGCGTAAGAAGTCCGTCAGCCAGACGCCACGTCCAGTTGCCGCCGCTGACGCCGGGATAGTTAATGCGCGAATCGTTGGAAAGTCCCAAGACGTCTTGAATTGGAAAAATCGACCGTTCGCATGGCGATTGGACGACGGCTCGCAGCGTCGCGAGATGCAACGCGGCGACCTGCGGATCGAGACGTCGGTATTTGGGAGAGACTCCCCTTTGAGCGGGGGCGTTTTCGTTCGACGAGTCGTTTTGTTCCGACAGGTCGGGACGAAGAGCGGACTCGTCGTCGGGGCGGCGATAACGTTCCAAGACGTTGACGACCGCGGCGAAGTCGGGCGATTTTTCGTCGCTTTCCCGATCGGAGAAACAACGTAGATCATCCAGCCAGCCCAAAACGGGCGCGGAGTCGTGCGTGCCAGTGTAAGCCACGAAATTCTCCTCCCACTTTTTCAGTGGATCGGGAGCTTTTCCAGTTTCGGCGTTGATTTTTAGACCGTCGAACGAGAATTGAACGACTTTCATTCCCGGCAAATTGTAAGAATCTCGTAACGCGGCGACTCCCGGATTCATATTTCCCAGGTCTTCAGCGATAAAGGCTTCTTTAGGACAAACGGAAAAAATTGCGTCCAGGAATTTTTCTTGCGGTCCTGGAGTCCACCCCTTTTCGTAAAAATTCCCGTTTTCTTCTTTCGCGACTAGCGGGGCTCCAACTTCTTCGGAAACGGGATCAATTCCTTCGCCGGGATAACTATAGTAATTATAGAAACCAATGAAGTGATCAAGTCGAACGGAGTCGAAACGTTCGAGCGCTTTGATCATTCTCCGTTTTTGCCATTGAAAACCGGTTTCCTGATGCTTTTTCCAGTTATAGACGGGCGCCCCCCAGCGTTGTTCGTCCGAATTAAAACCGTCGGCGGGCGCGCCTGCTTCCCTGACAATATTTCCGTCGCGGTCGATCGAGAATAATTCGGAATTTGTCCAGACGTCGGAGCTGAAGATTCCGACGTAGATCGGAACGTCGCCAATAAGCCGAATCGACTTTGACGCGCAGTACTCCTTAAAAATCCGCCATTGAACGTCAAACGCTAATTGCAGGAATAGGAGATA
>CAMZEO010000202.1 GCA_947305735.1 uncultured Planctomycetales bacterium
GCAATTATCCGAATTGCGATTTACAAACCAAATTTCATCGCGTCGGAATAAAACTGGATCCATCAACGATGCTTCGTGCGTCGTAAAGAATAACTGCGTGGTACTATTTTTGTAGCGATCATCAAAAAGTTTGATAAACTGCCTTGTTAGCATCGGGTGAAGGCTACGGTCTAACTCGTCAAAGATGAAAACGACGTCGTCTGAATTTGTTAATAGGATGCTGAACAAATCAAAAAGACGTCGAGTTCCGTCTGATTCGTCCTCAAAACGAAAACCGCTCGACGTACCGTGTTTCAAACTTAATGTCGTGATATTTTGTGGTTCTTCACGGTCGCTCCAAATTTCGAAATTAAATAGCGCCAGTCCTGATTTGACGGAACAATTCATAGTTTTACTCTTTGATAGTTCCATCTCGTTTCGAACATTTTGCACAAAATTTTTCCACGCCGGAGCTGGTATATTATTTGTAAGTTCGGTAAAAGAAGCTCCTTCTAAACTAATATTGGTTGCACCTGCGTCGAACGTGGGCAGAATATTGTTGACCAGATTGGTATTGTTTGAGTCGAAGTAGAAACGCAAATCCATGAGTGAGTCGCTCGGCGAGAATACGCGTATATTGCTCATAATCCAATTGAACGTTACGTTAAATACACGAAGCGGAGAATCTTGTGCGAAACTTTTGTTTCGATTCAATTCGGTAAGAAATAACGAATCCTGAACATTGGCGAAGTCACTGGCATACGTCTTGAAGCGCGTCGAATCGTTTCCTTCCAATTTCAAATATTCACGTACTTGTCTTACGGGAGAGGAAACGAGTTCATAGATAGGGTTAGAATTCCCGTTTGCTTCTAATTTGACAAGCCATTCGCTGGTTATTCTTCGTTCTGACAATAATGCCGAAAAACCGTAGGCGTAAAAATTGCCATTAACTGAAAACTGTATCTCAAATGAACTTTCTTTCTTGTCCAGGCCCTCGCGGTTTCTGCAAAAGTAACGATTGGAGTCCTGTGGAAGTCCGAATCTCAACGTTTGCTGGAAAAACTTGAAAAAATCGACAATATTAGTCTTTCCCGCAGCATTTGCCCCATAAATCGCGACATATCTCAGAAAGCGATTCTTTTTAACCTTTATACAATGATCTGCTAATCGACGCGGTCGTACCCGCTTCGAGGGAACGGTTGTTAATTCGGTTATTCCCTCAAACGACTTAAAATTTTCAACTTTTATTCTAATTAACATCTGCGTTACTCCTCAATCGTATCAACGATTGTGCGAGACGACTTTGGCGCTCGTTCTCATTGACGATAACAAAAAGTTGAGTTTAGTAACGACTACGCCTTATGCTCGTCGACTGACGTTTTAGACGCAGGAGGAATCTGTTTCTGTTCACGACGTACAAGCTACGTTATACCACGTTCGCTTCGTCGGAGTAACTATCCATTTCTATCTACCAACTCAAACAAAAAACTTATGCGCACCCATTATAAGGTGTTTTTATTAGGCGTTCAAGAATATTCGGAGCAAATTCTGGCAGTTGTAAAGAAAAAGCCCTTCCGGTTGAAACTCAATCGGAAGAGCTCCTTTGAATGTGATCGTTTAATCGAACCGAAAACGTTTCGGAATCAGCGGCGGAACAATAATTTTGATTAAAAAGACAGGCGCCGGCGACGAGGTCTAAATTCAGTTGTTAAGTACTTGATAACTGAAGCGCTGGGAATCAAGGCGTTAGACGCTTTTCCCGTCGAGGTCCCAATTTTTTTAGTTGTTCGGTATTGCCGAACAACTGAACGTTCGAAACAAAAACGCCGCGCGATCTTCACTGGTTGCGCGGCGTCTTTCGTTACGCGCGTCGGATTGCCCGCTTGGGCATTTTTGCTCAAGTCAAAGTACATCGAATAGAACGAAAGGGGCTGAACTTGACTTGACTCTCGTCAGAACGTATCATGTTGGAGAAAGTCGTTACTTTTTAGGTGACACGAGGAGAAAATGTTTGGCGTTGAGGAAATTCAAGAGTCTTTAAATAAAGCAAAGGAAACGCTTAGTCTTTCCGCGTTTCAAACGGTTGTTAGTCATGCTTTCGGCGGTTTCTCACAGGCGGCGCATGACGAGGACTCGCAGGGAATTGACGGGCGTTGCCGCTTTAACGTAGTCTTGAAAGAGCGTGAGATTCTCGTCCAATTTAACGTTCAGGTAAAAGGAACGTCGCGCGACGTTGGAACGGTTGTTCACGAAGGACGAGAATGTTGGAGCTTTCCCGTCAAAGAGGCGTCTCTCGATAACTATCGGGTTAAGACTAATTGCGAATTAGTGTTAGTACTCGTTGTTTTCCCAAGTGAAACGGATTACGAAGGCTGGCTGAAAATACAAGAGAATTCTTTGACTCTTCTTAACGAGATATACTGGGTTTCAATATCGCAGTGTGGTTCAGCCAAGACGACTGTTTACGTCCCTATCGAAAACCGATTAAATCAAGAATCGTTGTTGAAACAAATAGTCTTGCCTATCGCAAGAGGGATTGACGGCAGATGACAGAAAAAGAAGATTACGAAGTTGCGAGCGCCGAAATGATAAGTTTCGACGCGATCCGCTCCTATGTTTGCACCAAGAGTTGGGAGAATGTTTCAACTTCACGACAAGACGTCGAAGTGTTTGCTCAATTCGACGACGAAAGAATCATTGAATCTTTTCAGTTGCCAAAGTCTGATACGGATCGACATGTCGCATTTGTTCTTGACGCTGCGCGCGCCATAGCTCGTTTCGAACGAAAAAGACTTGATGAAACGCTTCGGTTTCTTTCAACCTTGGATTACGACGTCGTCAAGTGTCGCCTGATTTCGCAAGACGTAAAAGATGGATCCGTGCCTTTGGGCGAAGCAGTTGATTTTGTCGCCAAGGCTTGCAAGCTTATCAGTGTCGCAGTGAAAGACGTTGTTTCTCCTGACGATCTATATCATCAAAGGATTCGGTCCACAGAAATCGATGAATTGTCCAGGAGGGCAAGGTTTGGACAGACTGACCGCGGAAGTTTTGTAATTAACCTTTATTTACCGCTTGGAACAAGTTCCGACGACGAACTTTTTGTAAGTGTGCGCAGGAATGTTTTTCGCAAGAGCTTGATTCATTTAATGGAGACCCTTGATCATGCGACAAAGCTTATTGACAATAGGACTCCCGATCTTTTTCTCGAAGAAAATTCAAACGCTGAAATAAAGGCGAGCGCTAACCTTTTTGTAGCCACAGACGAGGCTAGAGTCTCGGATGATTCCGAACTTGAAATTTCCGTTAATTGGTCGCCGAAGCTTCCCATAGATTCTAATGTTCCGTCTCGAATACTGGTTTCGGAACGTCATTCGACTAGTTTTTGGGAATGGAATAAAGTCTATCAACCCAAGATGAAGGAAACTACGTCAAGTGAATTTCTTGCGAAAGTAATTAGCGTCGCGGTGCAAGATCGCGACGAGAATAAGCGCCCGTCAGGAATCGCAATATTTCAAATCATTGGAAACGACGAAATATATGAAGCGTCTTCTTTCCTCAATTCCGACGACTTTAATACAGCCAATGAATGTCTCATGAACGATCACTTTGTCGCGTTTCGTGGAAAATGTGAACGATCAAGAAAGAAAGCGACTATTGTTGAGATTTCTAACTTCAGAACGCTTTTCGATAGCAATAACCAATCCCGCGTCGTTAATTAACCGTTTGGAAAGACGTCGTTTATAGATGTAATCCAAGTGTGTGTGAGAAAAACAAGCCGCGCTTCCTGTGAAGGTCGCGCGGCTTGTTTTTTCGCACAGTTTCGTACGGCGTTTAAAATTCGCGCCAACGGCCTTTTGATTTCGAAGGGGAATCTTTTTCCGCGCCAACGGCGCTGGGCCGCGCGTCGCCGGAGCCGTCGGCGTCTAACGGCGTCGACGTCAATAGAAAGTCCTCTTAACTTTGGCGCCGTTGTAACATTGAGAGAAATAAGCGGAACAAACAGAATCGACGAGTTTATCAAAGCGTGTTATTTGCGGGGGTACATTGTTAATGAACTAAACGTTCAAAATCGCGTCGATATCTACAACTCTTCCCAGGAAAATATTCAATTGGATTAAATACAAAACCGCCGCGCGATCCTTTCGGGTTGCGCGGCGGTTTTTCGTTGCGGGCGGCGCGTTAGCTCTGGCGGCGCCATCCGGGGCTTTGCAGCCCCGGCTTTTTGCGTTTAAAATTCGCGTTGGAATCGCTCCCGGCGTTTAAAAGTTTAACAATCTTTCTTTATAATCGATTTAATAACGGCCTCGGCGTCGTCGGCGGCCTTTTCCGGATCGTCGCCGGCGTTATACCGCGCCAACGGCGCGGCGCGCTCGCATTGCAAGGGCGCCCGGCGTCCAAAAGATTGTCCGCGAGCGTTAGCGGTCGGCGTTCTTTTATGTCGACGAACCATTCCCACGCCGCAAAGACGAACATATAAAATAAAGGCGTTAAGGCAAATACAACCGCCGCGCCGAAGATTCCGTCTCCAATAGTCATTGTTCTTTCTCCCTGTATCTTATCGCGCATGTTTTTCCAAAAAGCGCTCGTTATTGTCCCGCGTCTTCTAAAAATTCCAATTCGGGAAACAGTTTCTTTAAATCGGCGCGAACCAACACGACTTGAAAATCGTCGACGTCCGGATCGGCGGCGGCGATCCTTTCGACTTCTTCCTTTGTGGACGGTTCCGGGATCTCTTCGCCGTCGTCTTGCGACGTTTTCAAATAGATTTCAATACAGTCGGCGGCCATATAAAGCGCGTCGTCGAAGTCGTCGCCCTGACTGATCGCGCCGGGGAGGTCGGGAAACGTGATTGTTAAAACGTCGCTTCCTTCATTGGGTTCAAAAATCGCGTAATATTCAAAAAAGCGTCTGTATTTCATCCCTCTTTCCAATCTTTTTTCGGTTCAATCAACTCGACGCGCCATTCTTCGTGTCCGAGTTCCTTCGTTTCTTCGATTGCAAAGGCGACGGCGTCGTCTTTTGTCATTGGTTCAGGGATCTCTTTGCCTTCGTCGACCAGACATTCCAGCGTGAACGCGAGCGAACCCGCCGCCAGTTTCATCGCGTCGTCGAAGTCCCGACCCAATCCCGACGTCGACATGCCTGGGAACGTATAGCTCCAAGTTCCGTCGTCCAAAAAAAACGCGGCGTAATAGCTTTTCTTTTCCATATAAAACAAGCCCCGCCGGAGCGGGGCGCCTTTCTATTTCTCAGGATTGATTCCGAACTGTTTGAAAACTTTCATCGCTTTGATTTTTCCGACATCCTCCGTTTCCGTGTGATATGCGAAAGTTTCGCATTTTCCGGTTTTCGCGTGCCTGAAACGGTGGTGGCTACCTTCCTGCCTTATATCAACCCAACCGTTCTTTTTAAGGATTTTAACGATTTCAAACGCTTTCATATCGTTGACCTCCTTTCTATAATATATTATCGTCTAACTCCTTTATTTACAATAGGTTAAAACGAATAATATTATAGAAAAAGAGCGGTTTTTTATCGCCGTTTTTACGTCGTTCCCCTAATGTTCCCCTAATGTTCCCCCGAAGTTTCCAAAAGTTTCAAAAAACGGATTAACAATCTTTCTTATCGCCGTACTTTTTAACCCAATCTGACATTGCCTCAAGAAGAATATCCTGCTTGTCGTCTGGGAGCATATTGAAGAGGTCGCCAATCATTCGGCGAGCTCGAGCCGCGTCATCCCCTGTTGATTCAGGCGCGAACATCTCGCCGGAACCATTCTCAAGCCATTCGCGACGAACGTTAAATTCTTTGCAAATCAGTAAAATAGCCGAAGGGGGAGGCGTTTGCGTCCCAATTTCCCAAGTTCCGACGGTGCTTTGTTTAACGCCGATGGCTTTCCCAAGCTTTTCTTGTGTTAGTCCCAACGCTTTTCGAAGCTTTTTTAATCGATCTTTCATCACGATCTCCTTTCTTCTATAGGATAATCGAAAATCGATAAAAGAAAACCGGGAAATTGATTTTTATTTGAAAAATTATCGTTTTTCGATAAAATTATATTGACGATTATCGAAATATGATTATCATATTCCAATAGCCGAACCGACAAGGCTAACAAGATAAGGAACCCAAAGAAATGAAAGAAGCCAAATTTTATGAGTTGTACAATGCGCTTCCAGCGACGCTGAAAATTGCCGTCGACTTTATTCTTCAAACATACGCGAAGCTGGAAAAATGAAAACGCTATTACTAACGGTCGTCTTTATCGCGAGCGCGATCCAGATCGGGCGCGTTCTCATGCTGGAAGAGACGGACGAAATCCCCAAATCACGAAAGAGAGCCAATGACTGAAACGAAATTTTACCTTTTTACGAACCCGGAAGACCTTGTGAAAAAGACGACGCGATACTTTTTCCGCCTGGAAGATCGACCGCCGCTGGCCCAAACGAAAATCTTAGCGCGCCTGATCGAGAAAGCGTTGACGTTCGGCGCGTCGCTCGTCAAGGACGCCAATATGTATCTGTTGGCGAAGCGGACGCTCCATGACGCGTCGCAAGGGGAACGACTGAGTCAACCGATCGAGACGTTCGAGTATGTCGCCGAAACGGCTTGGAGTCGGGTTGTCGAGATGGTCGTCGGGCGTTACGACGCGGAATCGAGAGCGCTTTGCGAAACGACGCTCGACCAATTCTTCCGAACGCTTTGGCTCCCTCCGACGCTTGAGACGCCCGACGACATACCGGAAACGGAATCTCCGGAAGTTCCCGAAATCCAGGAAGGAGCGCGAGCGAGTGGAACCTGAATTTACGTATTCGGACCTTTGCGATCTTGTCGCTTCGGAAATGAAGCGGGCGTCGGATCGCGGACTCTTTACGATCGAAGAGGGGAGCATTTGCAAACGGTTCCGGAAAAACTCGGTATGGTCGTCGAGTTAGCCGGAAAACTGCGCGACGCGAAGCGCGAAGCGGAAAGCCGGGATATAAGCGCCGAAGAAAGGCTTTCCGGCAAGGCGGGCGGATACGGTTATTATTGCGGATTTCTGAATCTGTTATCGGACGCGTTGAGCGCCGCGGCCGACGGCGCGGCGATCTGGATCGCCCCCAACGTCGTCGCGTTCCTGATTCCGCTGCTCGTCCCGTTTGAGGATTGGCCGGGATGAACGACAATACCGCGACGTA
>CAMZEO010000203.1 GCA_947305735.1 uncultured Planctomycetales bacterium
CAAATATCCGGAAGGCGAACGTCATAACCGTAATGTTGCCAGACGTGCTGAATCAGCAACGCGTCGGTAAGTCCATAATCGACGCATTGTCTCATTCGATCAAGAACAACGGGATAATTTCCGCCCCAGTAATCAAAGACGAAACGCCCGGCCTTCTTTGAAACCAGGGGCGCGGGATTCTTATCGTAGCCGGGAGCGTATTTCATCGCGCAATCAAGCGCGCCTTTGTCGCTGGAGCGAAGGGTCAGACGCGAGTCGGGACAGGTTGTCAAAGTGTAGACGTTTAAGTCGGGATTCACGATGAAAGACTCGAGCGGACGCGTCGTCGCTTGGAGAAGAGAGACGCCGTTGCGGAAATCGAAACCGACGTGGCTTGACGCGCAACCAAACCCGTCGCCGTCTTGTGAAAACGGTTTGCTCGGTTCGACAACGCAGTGTCCCTGTCCAAAATAGACGCGAGAAGCTTTTTCGGACGTCGAACCAAAGCGGAGCGAATCAATCTCGACGTTGTTCGTCGCGACAAATCGGAACGCCAACCCGCCGCGCGTCTTGCCGATAAAACACGCCAGCGCGTTCTCAGGCTCGTCCTGAACGACAACGTCGGCAAGATCGGTTTCGTCGAAATTGGCGTCATTAGGAAGATCGCCGATAATCTCGGATTTATGCGCGCGAGCGAAACGACGCGCCGATTTTTCCAGTTCTTTGCCTGGAACGAATGTCGCGAAGACTTTGCAAGGCGCGAACGGACGCTCAAAGCCGACGTTTACGCCCTGATACTGAGCTCGAACGCCGTCGATTTGGACGTTCTTCTCCGGCGTTCCTATCGTAACAAATCCGTCGCATACTCCAAACGAACCGAGCGTTACGACGGCGTATTGTCCAAATTCAAGATCGAAGCCTCGCGAAACGTCGTCGATAGCGACGCCTTCGTCCGGACACGCTCCTTTATAGACGGCGACAAAACGCGCAAACGCTTCGGCGTTCTTTTTGCGCAACGCGTCGCGTTCAGATTCCGTTGCGAGCGAAACGTTTTGAGGATCCGCCATAATCGCGACGTCGCCCCAGAAACTACCGTCGCACGTCGTGTCGCGTTTCGCGCCGGGATCTGTTTCAAACGTTAGAAGAACCGTCTTGCCGGAAAAATGGGTGAGATCGACGTTCGCTTCCGACCAGATTACGCCGTCGTATTGTTCGTTTAGAAGAACGTCTTTTTCGTCGGGTTCAACCGCGAGCGCTTGGGCGATCGTTTCGTTGGAAACCATTTCGTTCGCGTCGCCCAAAGAAGACGCGTAAACGCGGAAGACGACTCCGTCGGTCGGAGGTTCCGTCGCGGTTACGTCGCGCATCGCGCGGAAAAAACGCAATTCGATTTTATCCGCTTCTGGTAGTTTGACGGCGAATCGCAGTCCGATGACGCCGCTTCCTCCGACATAGGGAGGATGAATCGACCAGCACGAGCGGCTTTCGCCGCCGCGAGTGAACGTCGTCGCGTTGTACGAACCCTTTGTTTCAGGCTCGGAGCCAAACCAGCCGATCGGCAGTTCGTTTAATTCGCCGTTAAAACGCTTCCAGTAAGGCGCGAAATCCGTAACGTTTGATCCGGACAATTTCAGATAAGACTTCTTCTGAAGATTCAAGACGCGCAATTCTTTCGACTGCGGCAGGAACTCTTTCAAATCGGTCGCAAAAACGGGACGCAGTTCGACGCTTTCAGCGACGCCTTCGTCTTCAAAGGAAAACGCCGCGCTAATTGGATAATGCGCGTTCCGATACGCGCCGCGAACGGCGAATGGGACGTCGCTTTCGAACGTTGAATTCGGCTCTACGACAAAGGAGCGCTCGACAATATTAGGGGCGGCGATTTCCGCTCCGGACTCGTCGTAGAGAAAAACCGATTCAATTGACGAGAATTTCGCGTCAACTTTAATCTCGCGATCCGAGGCGTTGACAATGGTCAACGGGGCGCGATAGATTCGTCCTTCCGCGGCAAGCGCGTCGAGTCGGGCAATCTCAAACGTAAGCGATCCGCGCGTCTCTTTATGGCAGGTAAACGCCAAAAGAGGCGTCGAAACGCAGACGATTACCGCGACAAGCGTAGATACGACAAACGATAAAATCCTTGTAATTTGATGATGTAAGCGCATTATAATCGTTTCCAGAGCAATTGTGAACAGAAGAAGGTTGGGTTACGATTGCTCGCAACCCAACGACGTTAGGGGAGGACGCGCGATTTTTTATCTAGTAGATTCCCAACTTTTGACGTCGAGGTATTCTTCGTCCTCGTTTTTGTACACGCCGTCGAAAACCAAGCGGGCGTCGGCGGGAATCGCTTCTTTAACGAGTGAAAGCTCCTCGTTGGAAAGGCTGGACAGCGGCGCTGAATCGGTCCAAACGGAACCGTTGTTCTCGTCAGACAACCATCCGGCGACCAGGAAGACGGAAACTTTTGGCTTAACGCATTCCCATAATTCGACGGATTCGATGGCGGACTTCGCGGCGTAAAGCGTCGGGGCAAGGTAGAAGTTATCCTTGTCAACGTCTTCGAGCGCTTTCCGCGCAGTCTCGATCGTAGCGCCGGGAACATTCCAACCAAGTTGAGATTGCAGGCTGATTCGTAGCGAGACGTTCATTCCTTTGTCGGCGGCTATGTCGCAAATTTTTCTTAATGTTTCGATGGTTTCAGAGTATGTTTGTTCGGGCGCGTAGTTGTTTTCCGGATTACGGTGCGCTCTTACGACAACGTCTTTAGCCCCGAGAATCGCCGCTTTTTCAATAACGGAATGAAAAACCCTCATCGATCGTTCGTATTCGGCGAGATCATTTTTAATAAGTCGAAGATCGGGAAACAAATTGATTCCGGAGGAGAAATCAACAGCGATTTTCAAATTCTGGCGACGCAACCAGCCTTCTTCGTTCTGAAGCTGTTCATCCGAACGCGCGTCGAAATATTTCCAGTCGACAAGGACTCCGTCCCAATGTTGGAAAAACGTCGGACGCAATAATATCTCTTCCTTCAATGGTTTTTGAAAATAAAGAGTAGAATGAAACGCGAGGAATCGATCGCGCGGAGGATTCGCCCAGGTCGTTTTTTCGAGGGGATCGACTCTTTCGGAATCGATCGTCGCCTCAAAAACCCGAACGCCCAGACCCGCTATTGTCGAATCGGCGTTCTTGCCGTAATCGACGTCTTCAAAACCTGCGGGCGCGAACCCGACGGCGGAGCGTTCGCTTTCGTCAATTTTTAATTCGCGAAGTTTAACGATCGAACCGATTCGAGATTTGATTTCAAATGGAAGCTCTTTTAATTCATTGTTGAAAATTCCGATCGTATAAACGTTTGCGTTTTTTCGACAAACGATCGACGCGAGATTTTCTCCGACGTCGAACAGAACGTTACGGTTCATTTCCGCATCGAACGTCTTGCGCGCAAAAACGAGGAGCGGGTAGGGGTTTGCAAGCGGGGCGTCGATCAAATTCGTCGCAGTCCCTCCAAAAGCGCGTTCGGACGATAAACCAAACGGAGACGCCAAAACGATGGCGGAACCTTTGCCAAAAGATAATTCCGCGACAAGATTTAGTCCTTCCGACGACGCGAGTATTTTGGAGTTGGACGGAAGATTCAAGACATAAGCTTGGAACGGAGCCGTTTCCAACGTTTCAGAGCCGTCGTTCCAGTGAATCGACGCGTTTTCGAAAGACTTAAGCGTTTCGGACGAAAGGGACGCTCCGAGAAACGATCCAAATTTCTTAATAACGTCGGCAGTAAGGACGAGCCGCCCTCCGTTTTCGACGTAGGAGGTCAGTTTGTCGAACAACTCCGCGCTTGGATTTAGCTCGTCGGCAATAAAAATCGTCGCGTATTGCTCGAGCAATTCAAGCGGCGCGTCGGTAAGGAGAGCGTCGACGCAGTCGCCATAAGGAGTCGGAACCATAAATCCTTTTTCGTTATGGTAATAGGATGAATCCTGATAACCTGGATACGCGAGATCGAAGAGGTTGTTTGTCAAATAGTCGCCTGATGAATAGGGTAGATTTCCCCAAACAAGATATGTTTTACCTGTGTAAAGGTGGCGCGGAAAGGACCAGCCGCATTGGAAATCGCATAGAAACGCCACCGGCGTCGCCTGAACGCCCGGATCTCCGTTTTCGTCAAGCCAACGCTTCGCCGACTGCTGAATTTTACCGATTGGACCGAGATTATCGCCCACAAACCATCCGGTTTCATAACCGACCCCGACGCAGTTGTAGAGCAAATGAGAATACATCAGACGCTTTAGTAGCGCGAGACTCGTCCCCTCTGTCGGCTTGTTCGGGTAGGATTTCCAACCCCAACGGTTGTAAACGGACGCGTTGCCAAACCAGAGAACGCCGTACTGCTTGCCGGCGCCGCGAATCCACGCGTAATAGATCTGACCGTTAGGAAGCGCTTGGGCGGTTTCTGCTCCGATAAGCGTATATATCCCTTCTTTGAGGAAATAATGTCCGAAATTCAGGGAAACAAGCGTCGCCAGTTTGTTTCCAAGATCGTCGCCGAGTTTTTCAAAATGACGTTGGAAAGCAAGATAGGGCGCGATTTTGTCATCCGGGCTTATTTGATACGTCGGAGCGTATCCTCCGACAAAACGACCATCCTGTTCGCCGTTGTCCATTCCAAGCCAACGCTCGCCCAAGACGTCTTCCAGCAATTTAAATTGAGCAGGGTCGGCTCTGAACTGCGTCCAATCGCCTGATTCTCTCGGTCCGCTTCCCGGCACGTAACCCCAGAAATCAAAAAGGTACAAACCGCGCCGTTTGATCGTTTCGGCAAGTTCGCCGAGATTCTTGTAGAAGATCGCGCTCGCATGAGGCCAAATTATTCGACCAAGTTCCGCGTTTTGATATCGATCAAGCGTTTCATCAAACTTCTGACCGACGTCATTCTCAGATGGAAAAGCGCGCAACGTAATGAATTGCGTTTTTCCATCGAACGCCTCCCAAGAAGGAGGACGAACAGAGTAGCGCTCGACTTCGGGACGTTCGGCTGGATCCATTCGATGAGAGTACAACTTGATGGGATCGTCCGCTGCGTAAGAAGACGCGGCGCCAACCGCGATTATAAAAGTTAAAAAGGTCGGGGTGAAAACAGCGTGTTTCATGGCAGACTCAGCCGCAAACGGTCCTTGGGAAGGCTAAAGACGTAGGAACGCCCGAAAACTACTAGACAGAACAAGTCATACGGAACTTGAAACAGACAAAGTCAGACGCGCGAGGGCTTTCTTGCGCGACGACCGTCTCGAAAGCCCTCGTTGCCCAGAATTGATTAGTAACCGCCGCAGTTTAATCCCAATTCAATATGGCGCCTTTGTCGGCGCTGGTCGCCAACTTTGCGTATTTAGCGAGATATCCAGAAGTATAACGAGGCTGAGGAGCTTTGAACGACGCGGCGCGTTTTTTAAGCTCGGTTGCGCTCAACTTGACGTTAATCGATTCGTTTGGAATGTCGATTTCAATAATGTCGCCGTCTTTAAGGAGAGCGATCGGACCGCCCGAGGCCGCTTCGGGACTAATATGTCCAATGCAAGCGCCGGCCGTGCCCCCTGAGAAACGCCCGTCGGTAATGAGCGCGACGGAATCGTCAAGTTTGACGCCCTTGATCGCGGCGGTTGGGGCGAGCATTTCCTGCATGCCGGGTCCTCCCTTGGGTCCTTCGTAACGCACAACGACGACGTCTCCGGCTTTAACCTTACCGTTGACAATTCCCTGATACGCTTCCGGTTCCGAGTTGAAGATCACGGCAGGTCCGGTATGCTTCATCATGCTAGGTAAAACGCCGGCTGTTTTGACAACCGCGCCGTCAGGAGCCAGATTCCCGAACAGTATCGTAAGACCGCCCGTCTGACGATACGCGTTTTTACAAGTTCGTATACAGTCTTTGGGGTCAAAGTCCAACGGCAAATCTTTAGGGGACTTAAAACGACGTCTCACGCTCATAGCGGGGGCGTTGAAACGTTTGCCCGGAGTAACGGCGTAGACTTCGAGCGCTTCTTCAGAAACTTTTGCGCCGCGCAAGTCGAAGTCGTCAATATTTTGTCCGATCGTCTTTCCGGTAACTGTCGGGGCGTCATAATTGAAAGAGGGGACTTTACCGCGACGCAGTTCGCCAAGAATCGTGTGAATGCCTCCCGAGTTATGAACGTCTTCGACGTGATAGTCGCAACTTGGCGAGACCTTACAGATATGAGGAGTCGTCGCGCTGAGTTCGTTAAAGCGATTGAGCGAGTAATCGAGACGCGCTTCATTGGCTATTGCAAGCAAGTGCAGAATCGTGTTGGAACTACCGCCCATAGCCATGTCGAGTATCATCGCGTTGTCGATTGATTTTTGCGTGATAATTTCGGATGGAAGAACAGGAAAATCCAGACTAAGTTTTCGTCCGGCGCGCGCGATTTTCGCAAGTTGAGCGTTCGCGTCCTTTTTCGTGATTTCTTTGGCGTCGACTTTCTCGCGCAACGATTGAATATGAACCATCTCGACGACGCGACGAGCCGCTTTACGATACAATTTGCGCCGTTCGATGCTCGTAGCGAGCAAGGTGCCGTTTGTCGGCAACGCGATCCCAATCGCTTCGCAAAGACAGTTCATGCTGTTAGCGGTAAACATTCCGGAACAAGAACCGCACGTCGGACAACTTTTGCGTTCGATATCGAGAAGCTCCTCTTCCTTAATCAGCCCATTTTCGACGCCCGCCGAAGCGGCAAAGATCGAAATAAGATCGAGCGGCTTGCCGTCGCTCGTTCGCCCTGCTTCCATCGGTCCGCCGCTTGCAAACACCGTTGGAATATTGCAACGCACCGTCGCCATCAACATTCCGGGCACAATCTTATCGCAATTTGGAATGCAGATCATTCCGTCGAATTTATGGGCATTAATCATAGTTTCCACGGCGTCGGCGATAATCTCTCGGCTTGCAAGAGAGTATTTCATGCCGTCGTGTCCCATTGCAACCCCGTCGCAGACCCCGATCGTATTGAAGATAAAGGGAACGCCGCCGGCGTCGCGAACAGCCTGAGCGACCGTTTCCGCAACAGTTTCGAGATGAACATGTCCGGGAATAATATCGACGCGACTGCTAACAATCGCAATGAACGGTCGTTTGAAATCTCTTTCGGAAAC
>CAMZEO010000204.1 GCA_947305735.1 uncultured Planctomycetales bacterium
TATCAAGTCCTCGTCGATTGCGGAATGACTCAGGAACGGGGAAAAGCCGATCAAAATTGGAATCCCGTCGTTGAAAATCCCAGTCGAGTCGACGCCGTTTTTTTAACCCACGCGCACCTTGATCATTGCGGTCTCCTGCCTAAATTTGTCGCCGACGGGTTCCGCGGCGCCGTTTACGGAACCCCCGCCACGCTCGAATTGACGAAATTGATCCTGCTCGACTCCGCCCATATCCAGGAAGAAGACGCTATTTTCAAGCAAAAGAGACACGCGAAAGAAGGACGCGTTTCGCCAAGACCCGTTCGTCCTCTCTACACTCAGTCCGACGTCGAGCGCGCGCTCAAGCTATTCCGTCCAGTTCCGTATTCGACGCCGAAAAAGGTTGCCCCCGGCGTCGAGGTTGTCTTTCGGGAAGCGGGACATATTCTCGGATCGGCTTTCATCGAATTCGTTCTGACCAGGCCTGAGGTTGATCTTGACGAGCCAAGACGACTTCTTTTCTCCGGAGATCTTGGTCGCGCGAATCGTCCGATACTACGCGATCCTGAATTTTACAGTGAACCAAACGAGATATCGAACTTGTTTCTCGAATCGACTTACGGCGATCGCGTCTCGGCGCCCATCGACACGGTCGACGACCAACTTGCCGACGTCGTCAATCGCACCGTCGCTCGAGGCGGAAAGGTTATTTTGCCGGTTTTTGCCGTCGAAAGGGCTCAGGAAATGCTTGTAAGATTCGCCAGAATGATAGTCGACGGGCAAATTTCGAGCGAAACGCCAATTTATCTCGACTCCCCTATGGCCGTCGAAGCGACGCAAATTTTTAATCGACAACGGGATTGCTTCGACGAAGAAGCGATCGAAATATCCAGGCGAGCCAAGGACGCGATTACGAACCTTTACTTGTTTAGAACGCAAGAGGAGTCCAGAACGCTCAACGAGATGAAAGGTCCCGCAGTCATAATGTCGTCGGCTGGTATGTGCAACGCGGGACGTATCAAACACCACCTTGCCAACCATATTGGCAACCCTAAAAATACGGTCGCTTTCCTCGGATATCAAGCGGAGGGCACGCTCGGAAGACTTATTCTGAACGGAGTAAACCCCGTGCGTATTCACGGACAACCGAGACAGGTTCGCGCGGAAATCGTCGTTGTTAGAGGTATTTCGGGACATGCCGACCAAACGGAGCTGCTTCAGTGGTATTCCGCCATTCCCAACCATCCCAAGACGACTTTCGTGGTGCACGGAGAACCGAACGCTTCCAGAGCGCTCGCGGAAAAAATTAGGGAAATCGCCCCTGATACTAAAGTTTTAACTCCGGAATATGGGGATATTTACAAAGATTAAAGCCAACGCTTCATAAAAAATGAACGCCGCCGCAAGGGGGACGCCCGAAACTGGAAACGTTCCTCCCTTGCTCGCGGGAAAGGGATTGTTTTCGGCGCTTCGCGCGAGTTTCCGCATCGGCGTCTTTTTAGGACTTTACCCCCAATTTAGCGGAAGGTTCTATACAAAAGGATTTGCGTCGATTTGATTTTTCCTTCCTAATGATTTCGACTTGCCCGCGTTATGCGCGAGACCAGCTCCCGTAGCTGAAGCTTCGTTCTCCAGAAGACGCCGCTTTCGAGCAATAGTCGACGGCGGCATTTCCAATTAAGAATTCCGGTCGCGATTTTTCCTTTGCAGAATCATATTCCGAGGACGGTTAGAATTGCGAGCCTCGCTTTCCGCGTCATTGTCGCTCTCTCGACGCAAACCGACGCCAAAACGAGATGACGCCTCGTCGTTGTGAAAACAAGCCGCTTTTTTAAAACAGAGTCGAGCGTTCGCGCGATTTAAGCGCAAAGACGCGACTTGTATCTACGTCGACGCAACCCCGCTACTTGTCGGTTTTGTTTGATTTGCGTTTAAGTTTTAGCACGCGACGCGGTCGTTTCCCGTCGCTTTTCTTCGGTTTGCGGACAAGATATCCGTTCGAACGTTTGTCGACGCCCAACGCGTCCAAATTTTCCTCTTCCTCAATAATTATCTCAAACGCTTCTTTTGTTATATATAAGGACTTGATGAGATCGACAACTCGACGCGCGGGCGTGTCCTCGGACCAAACGCGATCCATTTCTCGTTTGAGTTTAAAAACGACGTCTTCGGCGTTTTCTTCCTTCTCAAAATAGTCGTCGTAGAAAACATAATCCGGGTATGTCGCTCGTAAAAAACTCTTGAGCGCGTTTTGGTCTGCTATTCCATACTCGTCCATCTTCCCAGACCAACGATCGAAAAACGCCTGGTAGTAAATGAACTTGCCGCCTTCTTCAAACCAAGAATCAATTTGAGATTTTATAAAGACTAACGCTTCCGGCGTAAGTTCTAACGACGACGCGTCCTGTGGATTAATTACGTCGTCCGATTTTTCAACGGGTGGTGTAAGAGCTTTTTTTTCCAGATCTTCCGTAACGACCTCTTTCCGATCGTCAGGGGCGACGTCGGTCTTTTGTTCGCGCGATTCTTCAAACGATCCGTCGAAAAGCTCGTCTAAAGATTTGGGATCGCAAGAAGAGCCGACAACTTCAAGACGCGTATACGAGCCGTCGGAAGCGCGTTTGAATTTGTCGACGTCGAGTTCGAGGGCTTTCTCGATCCTATCGACCGGGACGCAAAGACGGTCGCCCAGATCCGCTGCGGAAAGAGAAACGCTCGCGCCCCAAACGCGTTCGATTTCATTTTCAACTTTAACGCGTTCGGAAAGAAAAGATTCCGTTTGTTCAAAATACTGACGGTAGAAAAGATAGGAGGAGTAGTATTTATAGAGGAAAAACTTAAAGAGTTCGACGGAATAAATACCCGCCTTATTCAACCAGTCGAAGTTGTTTTTGAAAAACGGTTCATAGTAAACAACGCGCGCGCCAACGGCAAACAAGGAGATCACTCGTTGCTTAATCAGGTCTCTCGTCTTGTCGTCGACGCAATAGAACTTGCCGTCAACGTCGAAGGAAATCACGCATCGAGCAATGATCGACGCCAATTTTGAATCGGATTCCCCGAAAAAATCCATTCCGTAACGGCTCTTCGCGATTTTCCGAAATTTGTCCAAATCCTCATTAGACTTAGGATCTAGTCCGCGCAAAAAGTCAGAAGAGACGACGCGCTTGATGACGTCGGCGCGAGAAAGAACTTCAGGGGGCGTTTTTGGCGACTTGTCGAAATTTGCGGAATCATCGGCAAAGACGCCGCCGGCCGCAAGAAAAATATCGCGCAATTTTTCGTCGGACAACTTTGCGTTAGCCCCGGCTTCCTCTTCAAAAACGAATCGGAATCGTTTGAAATCGGAGAGATCTTTCTTGAATTCAGTTCTGGGAAAATGCTCTTTAAGCGCTAATTTCGCCACGTCAACATAGGCTTCGTCAAGCGAAAAATCGACGTCGGAAGAAATTTCTTCTTCGTCTTGACGACGAATTTCAACGCCAACGTTTTCAAGCAATACGACGAGCGACGTTTCGGGCAATCGGACGTCCCGAAAACGTTGATGAAACAATTTGGAGAAACGCGCGACGTCGCCTGGCGCGTAGACGACTTTCGTCGGAAAAAACTCGTCGACAATTTCTTTCGTTCCTTGCAAGACCGGCTGAAGAGAAAGCGGAACTTCGAAAGCCGAATTGCCGACGGCTTTGCGAACAACGCGAGGTTCCTCGCGAAACCCCTCAAATATTGACGAATAGGAACCGATATAGACTCCGCCGGCGTATTTGACGAGCATATAGAGTTTTTCGTTGTCGTAATCAAACCGGGGGAATCTCATTTCGAGGAAACGCCGAAACTTCAAAAGATCGTTATATCCGCGCACGCGTTGATACGGGAAAAACTTTTGTAAAACCTCGCGGGCGGCGCGCACGGCTTCGGCAAAAGAAAAGCGAGAGTCGGAAGTCTGGTTTTCCGATTGACTTAAAAATTTTTCCAGTTGGTCTTTGACGTCTTCGTCGTCGAAGTTGCCGGAAGAAACTTGGGTCGCGCGCGAACGCGTTTCATTACGCAGAAAACCGTCGACGCGTCTATGACGTTCTTCGTTTGGAAGAAGTTCCGACCCGTAGGGAAAAACGCGCGACTCTTCGCTCGATTCCCCCGATTCGCTCAACCGCGGTTCATCGTGAACTCGGGATCCTTCAACATCGTCGCCGCCGCGGCGTCCCTCCGAATTGTCGCGATCGTCGTTGGTTTCGCGTCCGGAAAAATCGTTCTTAGGCAAATAGTATTCGAACTCGGTTGCCGACGAAAAAGAATTGCCTTCAGCGGAATAACCGGGCGAATTGTTCGGCGTAGCTTCGCGATAACGCGACTGAGAAGGGCGGACTAAGGATTTGCCGACCGAGCTGTCGGCGCAACCGGAGTCATATCCGTCGTTCGGAAGGGCTTTAAGGCGTTCCTCGCGCGGTATTAGTCTGCCTATCAACGTGGCTCCGGCGGAAAAAAGGAGCGCTTTCAAATCGAAGTCGGAGACGTCGCGACCTAGAAGTGGAAACCGCTCGGCGTAAAGAGCGCGAATCTTGTCAAAATCAAAAGCGGCAAATATCGTTTTATGGGGATAATAAGTTTCTAGAAGCGAATTGATCGCGCGAATAGCTTCGCGTCGATCCGTTTTCACGGGAACGCGAGTCATTTCTGCAGATTCTTCGTCGCTCGCTTCGTTTAACGCGTTGTTGTATTCGCCAAACTTTTCCGCTACGGAATCGGAACGATCCGCGTTTTTTGACCGAGCCGGACGCGATTCGTCCGTAGGTTCACCCCTTCCGCAGATCGCTTTTAACAACTCCTCGCAATCGATTAGAGACAAATCCTTTGCTTCCGGACAGAGCCGTCCAAGGGAATTCTTAAACCGCAAGGCGTCTGCGGTTCCCAAATTTTGCCGACCAGAAAACTCATTTTCATACGCGTCGCGAGCAGCGTCCAACAAATCGGACGAAAATTCCATTATACGCCCTTAAATACCAACCGACTAAATCAAGAGCAAACGCCCGACATAACGCCGCAATTAACACAAAAAACACGAAGGCGGTCAACTGATTAACGCGAAAACGCTCGGCAATCCAAACCAAACGCGGCGACGGGACATTCGTCTTGCTAAGTCTTGCGAGAAAAAAGATTAACAAATATTTTGGGAAAGGCGTCTCCTCCAACCCTTTGACAATGGTAATTTGAACTCCACGTTTTGTCAAGTAAAAAAATAAAAATTCTTTTCAATATAAAATTATTCCCGCGAAACTGCGGTATGAAACGTTTTTTCATCCGTCCGGGGTTTGAACTGAGAGTCGGTTTACTCTTTATTTTGTAACGGTTAAGTTTACGTCAATGTTTTCGCGAGCGTAAAAAGTTTATCTCGTTCTTTTCTCCATTTTTTGACGCCGACAATGTTTATGCTATAATGTCGACAAACGGCGTCGAACGCTTCGTCGCGTCGCCTTTAGAAGAAAAAATTTAAAGGAAGGCAATAATGAACAACTCACGAAGAACATTTTTAAAAAACACTGCGTCTGCAACCGTTTGCGTCTGCGCGGTTCCCGCGTTGATCGCAAGATCCGCGCTTGCCGCGCCGGGAGCCGTTGGCGCTAACGATCGCATTATCGTTGGTTTTGTGGGAACCGGTATGCGCGCCCGACAATTAATGGATCATATCCCGCAGGAACGCGCGAAGATTGTCGCCGTCGCGGATTTATGGCGCCAAAAAATGATCGATTGCGTCAACGAAAAGAAAGATTCGGGGCTTATCAAGGAGAACGAAAGCTGGAATACGTATGATTCCGACGTCGAACTCTATGAGAAAGAAAAGCTTGACTGCGCGTTCGTTGTCACGCAGGATCATTGTCGAACGCTTGCGGGAGCGCGCGCTATCCTCGCGGGGCTTGACGTTTACGCGGAAAAACCTCTAACCGCGTACATTGCGGAAGGTCGACGACTTGTCGAAATTGTTCGCAAATCGAAGCAAATATTCCAAGTAGGCACGCAACAACGCTCGATGAGGTTAAATGAATTTGGATGCCGACTTATTAGAGAGGGAAAATTGGGAAAAGTTAAGGTCGTTCAAGCGTGCAACTACCCAATCAGCGCCGTTATCCCAAACGACTACGAAGAACAGCCTATTCCGGATGGTCTCAATTGGGACGCCTGGCAAGGACCGACTCCGTATCGCAAGTTCAACGGCATGTTGCTCGGTTGGATGGCTTGGAGGGACTATTCCGGCGGAGAAATGACGAATTGGGGCGCGCACGGGATCGATCAAATTCAATGGGCTCTTGGAGCCGACGAATCCGGTCCCGTTGCGTTTGCTCCCATGCCGGGAGGCGACGGCAAAGTCGCCGCAAAATATGCCGACGGAACGGAAGTTCGATTTGAGCTGGATATGGGAAACGGTCCTGCAGGCGGCGCGATCTTCCGATGTGAAGAAGGCAATTTGGAAATTAATCGGAACAATTTAAAGGCCAATCCCGCCAGCCTTATTGCCGACGCTCCTGAGGCGGATCCTCCGGAGGGACCAACATGGATCGCTCGACCGCATATCGAAAACTTTTTCGACTGCATGGCGACGCGGGAACGTCCGCATGCCGACGTTGAAATTGGACACAGAAGCGTTTCCGTTTGCCACCTTGTTAATATTACGAGAATTCTTAATCGTCCCCTGCAATGGGATCCGCAAAAAGAACTTTTCGTTAATGACGACGAGGCCAACGCATACGTTGAACGCCCTCGGCGCGAAGGGTATGAATTGCCGGTAGCGTAACGTTTCCTGAAGCGGAGAATTAAATCGAGAGAGGTTGGAAACCAACGTCGCCCGACTTCGATCGCGCTCGTCAAGTTACAAAAAAAAGTTTTTCGTCCGTTGACGTTCAACAAACACGGATTATAATAGGGGAGGCATTGAGGTAGAAAGGCGCGTCGTCATGGTTTACATTTTAAGCGATAAAACGTATGAAAAAAGCCTTCTGGGTTTTTTCTTCGTCCGTCGCGCGGCGTTCGTTCGTTCTTTTGAATTTTCCGCCCGCTACTTTACTCTGTTTGCTCGGTATTACTTTACCGAGTTTGTAACTTTGTGCGTAAATTAGATACTATGCGCATGCAATCGCCTATGAGGG
>CAMZEO010000205.1 GCA_947305735.1 uncultured Planctomycetales bacterium
GTGCCAGGAAATTGGACGGTTCTGAAATTTTTTGGAACCGTCCAATTCTTAACGCGCCGTTTTCACGCGTGACGATCGCGTCTCGACTTGTTGCGTTTCGGGAAACGCGCGCTACAATAGAGGCGTCGCGCCGAGTCTCGTACAGAGATCAGGCGCGACGCTGATTTTTTTGTATTTTCCACTTAACATAAGGAACGTTTTTTGAAGAAATTAACTTCGATCGTTGCGTGAGAACGGAGGGTTTCGGCCTTCCATAAAGATTGTCGTTTTTGATAAGGAGAATTAACGCCAAACAAAAAAGAGAATAAACAACAATGAGCAATTTCGAATATACGCTCGATATCGAACGTCCCGAAGATTATTTTGAAGCGGAAAACCTGACTCGCGAGGCGTTTTGGAACGTCTACGCGCCCGGCTGCGTCGAACATTATATCCTCAAAAGGTTTCGGACGCGTCCGGAGTTCGTCCCCGAGCTGAGTTTATGCTTGCGCGTCGGCGGCAAGATCGTCGCGCACGTCATGTATCTCCGGTCGGAGATCCAATGCGACGACGGGCGCCGTCTTCCCGTCATGACGTTCGGTCCGATCAGCGTCGCGCCGGAATATCAGCGTTGCGGAATCGGAACGATCCTCTTGCGCGAATCAATGGAGCGGGCGCGGCAAATGGACGCCAAAGCCTTGCCGATCGCGGGCAAAATCGGGTTCTACGGCAAGTCTGGATTCGTCGTCGCAAGTACGAAAGGCGTTCACTACTACGCCGAACCGCGCGAAAACGAGGTTCCGTACTTCCTGATCAAAGAGCTGGAACCGGGGTTCCTCGACGACGTCGAAGGAATCTACGTCGACCCCGAGGGTTACGACGTCAAAACGATCGATCCCGGAGATTTTGAAGCGTACGACTCGCAATTTTCACCAAAAACCAAGCTGAAACTGCCCGGTCAAATTTTCGACGGAGTCTTCTAATTGATTGATTATCGAACAATTCGGTAAAATAAGGGGCGAAGTCTCTCAATTATAGGACGTCGCCTCTTTTTTTCTTCGAAAGTTACGGACGCATTGGCGGCTAGGCGATAATTGGGGCTTCAGTGGCGTTGGGCGCTTTGTTTGTCAACCTTTTTTCGAAGAGATATTGACAAACATTGCAATCAGGTTATGCTACTGTTACAACCGCGCGAAGTCAATCGCGTAAAGAAAGGACGAAACTTATGGACGTAACAACGCTTGCTCGCGAGATTGTCGACGGACGACGCCTTGCGCCCGACGACGACCTTGAGTTCCTAATCGAATGCGATTTAGACGTCTTGCGCGAAAGCGCCGATCTGGTTCGCAGGCGGTTTGTCGGCGATCGCGTCGATTTGTGCGCGATAGTCAACGCGAAAAGCGGAGGTTGTTCCGAAGATTGCAAGTTCTGCGCCCAATCGTCGCGCAACGCCTCCAAATGCGAAATTTACGCGCTTCTGTCCGAAGAGACGATTCTTCAAACGGGTCTGGCTCGCGAACAAGACGGAGTCGATCGATTCGCGCTCGTAACGTCCAGCAGGGCGCTTGACGGAGAAGAGTTCGAACGCGCGCTCCGAGCTTTCGCTCTCCTGAAACAAAAAACGTCGCTTAACCTGTGCGCGTCGATGGGGTTGCTGACGTTAGAGCAACTCAAGCGTCTCAAAGGAGTCGGCGTTACGAGTTATCATTGCAATATCGAAACGTCGCGAAGGTTCTTTCCTCAGATTTGTTCGACTCATTCCTTCGATCAGAAAATCGAAACGCTTCGTTCCGTTAAGGCGGCTGGTATGCGGCTCTGTTCCGGAGGGATTTTTGGACTCGGAGAAACCTGGAACGATCGAATCGACATGGCGCTGACGCTCGCCGAGCTCCAAGTCGACTCCATTCCCGTCAACGCGCTCGTGCCGATTCCCGGCTCGCCCCTTGCGGACGCGCCGAAATTGAGCGAACCGGATATTTTACGGATCGTCGCGATCTTTCGCTTGATTGTTCCGACCGCCGATATTCGTCTTGCCGCAGGTCGCGCGCTTACGCGAGAAAACGGTAAACGCGCTTTCTGTTCGGGCGCTTCCGCGGCTATCGCTGGCGATATGCTCACGACCGCCGCTTGCGCGACGATTAAAGCCGATCGCGATATGTTGCAAGAACTCGACCGAGTCGTTTCCGCAAACCATTAACAAAAAACAAATCGGGGTAATTATGCACCGCGCTTGCACGAAATCCCTGGTGTTGGCGGCGCTCAACCGCAACAAGGGCTCCTTCTTTTCGGGGCAGGAACTCGCCGATTCTCTTGGCGTCACTCGCGCCGCCGTCTGGAAAGCGATCCAGAGTCTTCGTCTTGAAGGGTACGCGATCGAAGGGTTCACAAAAAGAGGCTACTCGCTTGACCTCAACGCCGACGTTCTTGATTCCGATTCGATTCGATCGGAGTTGACCGATGAAGAAAACGCGTTTTATCGAGAAATTATCTGCGTCGGGGAAACGACGTCGACTAATACCCTCGTCAAAGAACGATACGCGGCGTCCGCCCCTGAAGGACTCGTCGTCTCCGCCGAAACGCAAACTGGAGGACGCGGGCGGTTCGGGCGTTCCTTCTACTCGCCCGCAGGATCTGGCGTCTATTTTAGCGTCTTGCTCAAGCCGAAGAAAACCGCGCAAAGCGTCGCGCTTGTCACGGCGGTCGCCGCCGTGGCCGCCGCAAGAGCGTGCGAAAAGATCAACGGCGATCTTCCCAAAGGAGCCATAGCCGTCAAGTGGGTCAACGACCTGTTTCTCAACGGACGGAAAATCTGCGGCATACTCACCGAGGGCGCGCTTTCCGTCGAGTCGGGGGAGATGGACTTCGCCGTTTTGGGAGTCGGAATCAATTTGACGTTTCAAACGAGCGACGCGCCGGAAGATCTTAAAAACGTCGGAGGTCTTTTTCAGGACAACGCGCCCGTCGGCGCCCGAGCCAAACTGATCGCCGCTTTCCTCGGCGAATTCCACGCGATCTATGTTCCGCTCTTTAAAACGGGAAACGACAAAGGGCGGGAGGCTCGCGACGATCTGCTCGACGCGTACCGTCGACGATTTCCCCTCGTCGGTCAAAAAGTCGACGTTGTCGACAACCTTTTCGACGAAAAGAAAGCGAGGGTCGCGACCGTCGTCGGCGTCGACGAACAGTTTAGGTTGATGGTCGCGTTTGACGACAAACCGGATAGAATCGAAAGGTTGAAGGGGGGAGAAATACGCGTTCGTTCAAGGTCGCCGCAGGTTCAATGATTTTTCTTCAGAACCGTTTTTCTGGATCGCGCGGCGGGGCGGCGTTCGTAACGGATTCGTCCGTCGCCATGTTCGTGATTTTTTTGAGCGTCGTAAAGATATCGGTCCTCTCGAGCCAAATAAGTTCGTATTCAATAGTCGGCGGTTCCCCGAGATGATCGGCGAGCCGACAAACTTGATCTTTTCCTCCATTAGACCGCCTTCGCAAACTTTTCAGGCTCGCTATGGTCCGACTTGATTACGAAGTAGTCGACTTCTTTCATTAAATCTTTATTGACAAGATTCAACGTAGACGCGCGGCGTGTTTCAACGTTCTCAAGAGCCTTTTCGCCCTTGCTAACGCGCGAGATGATCGGCGTTTGTTCCTACGCGATCACGTTTAATTCGACACGTTGATCGCGCCGTCGTCGTAAGCGACAACTACCGAGAACAAGGGCTGGAATAACCGTAAGAAGACGCTTTGACGCATAAATCTTTCCTCATAGAAAAATCCTTTTTACGTTATAGAACCTCTAAAAAGCGTTGAATTAACGCCGATTAATGGATCGATTAAAAAAATATTACGCCTTCAACGTAGCGAACGGGGCGTCAGAACTCAACGTCGCGACGGACGTGAAACGCGCTATTCCAGCGCGCAACGCGCCTTTTTCAACGGACGAGGATAATTATTAGGCGACTCCGTTTGTCTTTTCAACCTTTTCACCCGCAGAATCAGTCGGAAACAACTTATGCCGAACGTAGACGTAGCAGCCGACGTGCGCTAAAAACGTGACGAGCCACGAAATGGGGTAAGACAAAAAGAGAAAAAACTCCGTGTGAAACGCCGACAATTGAAAGATCGTAAAGATCCATACGAGTCTTAAACCGCACGCGCCAAGGAGTGAAACGACGGTTGGCGTTATCGAAACTCCCAGTCCGCGAATCACGCCGACCATAGCGTCCATCATGCCGCAAAGACAATAATACCTACACACAAGTCGAAATCGCGTCACGCCGGAAACGACGACTTCGGGTCGGGAGTCGTAGATTCTTACCAGCTCGGAACCAAAAAAACTGCAGAAATTACCCAAAATTAGACCTGTAAAAAACGCGCACCCAAGCGTTGCGAACGTAATGCGGTTCAAACGATCGTTACGCCGCGCTCCGACGTTCTGTCCGGCAAACGTCATAGCAACCTGAGAAAACGCGTACATAGAAACCCAAACGAAGCCTTCGACGTTCTGCGCCGCCGCGCTTCCAGCCATGACGATCGGGCCAAACCCGTTGACCGAAGACTGAATGACGACGTTCGAGAGCGCGAACACCGTCCCCTGGATCCCGGCGGGGACGCCCGAGCGGAGAATTTCGACCATTATCGGTCGGTCGATTTTCATCAAACGCCAACGAAACCGGAAGGCGTCGCTTTCTCGGCGCATACAACGCATGATCAAGGCGGCGGCGAGCGCTTGAGACAAAATCGTCGCGAGCGCGACCCCGCCGACGTCCATCTTGAAGACTATCACAAAAAGCAAGTTTAACGCGACGTTGATCACGCCGGCAAACGTCAAATAATACAGCGGGCGTTTCGTGTCTCCTTTGGCGCGAAGAAGGGAAGATCCGAAGTTGAAGATCATGATTGGGATAATACCCGAGAAATAGACCCGCATATAAAGGGTTGCAAGATCGAGAGCTTCTGGCGGAGTCTGCATCCAGACAAGAAATATCTCCGCGAAAGCGACGCCGACGACCGTTAAAATCGCTCCGCCAATCAGGCTCAACAGCATCGAGTTACAAACGGCGCGACTGAGTTTCTCGTCGTCTTTAGCGCCGTAGTAGAACGATGCGATTGTATTCGCGCCAATCGACAGCCCGACGAAAAGATTAGTGATCAAATTAACGAGAGCGCAGGTCGTTCCGACTGCTGCGAGGGAATGCTCGCCGGCGTAGCGTCCCACGACGACGACGTCCGCCGCGTTGAATAGCAACTGCAGGACGCTCGAAGCCATCAACGGGAGAGCCGTCGCGAGCATTTTTGGCAAAATAGCCCCCGTCGTCATATCGACGCCGTTTTTATCGCGAACTTCCATTTGTCCCTAATCCGTATCACCGCGCCTCGCCGCGGAGGAATCGCGCGAAGCCACCATGCGTTGAAATCCTTCATTATACGCTAATTTTTTCGACGTCAACACGGATTAATCTCGGACGATCTCAAGTTCGACGTCGGGGATCGTTTAAAAAATTTCTTTATTTTCACCGTTTTTTTTATCTTTTCCTTGACGGTCGAAAAAAAAACAAGTAGCATATATAGGCATGGCGCTGAATTGGAGTCGCGCGAACGTCGCGCGTTCGGCAGTTCTAGAGCCGAGGCGACCGAACGTCGTCTCCGGCGGCTTGTCCTCACAGGGTCGGCGAACAGCCGATCGACACTTGAACAAAGCGAGTATACGATGGAATTTTTAGAAGGCAAAACGGTTGGAATCGATTTGGGAACCACTTTTTCGACGTTGGCGATTGTCAACGAACAAGGCGAGCCGACCCCGATTCCAAACGACGACGACGACGTCGAAACGGCGAGTCTTATTCTGCTTGCGGAAAACAGACACGTTATCGTCGGTCCCAACCGTAGCCGCGCCGCTATGGAAGATCCTGAAAACGTCATCGAACGCATCAAGCGACAAATGGGAACCGTCGGTTACCACCGCACCTTCGACGGTCAAGAGATTACGCCAGAATTCGTCTCCTCGCTAATCCTTCGCAAACTTAAGCAAGACGGAGAGCGCGTGTTAGGACCGATTTCCAACGCCGTTATCACCGTTCCGTACTATTTCAACGACACGCGGCGTAAATCGACTCAAGACGCTGGGCGTATCGCCGGTCTCAACGTCATAAGCATTATTAACGAGCCTACGGCGGCGGCGTTGACGTACGCATGGCATCGCGGAGAGCTTGGACGCGAAGAGCATCATCATAAAACGCATAAAATCCTGATTTATGACCTCGGAGGCGGAACGTTCGACTCCACGGTCGTCGAATACGGAGCTAATAACTTCCACGTCGTCTCCACAGACGGCGACGTCAAATTAGGCGGCGTCGACTGGAACGACCGTCTCGCCGACTACGTTTGCCAGAAGTTCCAGGAAAAACATGGCGTTAATCTGCACCAGTCTCTTAAAACGATGCAGATTTTGCGCAACGATTGCGACGTCGCCAAGATCCAACTCACCACGCGCGAACAAACGACGATCTCCTGTCGATACGAGGGAATGTCGATTAGCGTGCCGGTTACGCGTCAACTCTTCGAGGATCTCACTTTCGATTTGCTACAACGCACTGCGGACACCACCGAATTCGTCGTTCAACAGGCGAACATGAAGTTTTCCGAACTCGACGCGGTCGTCATGATTGGCGGTTCGACGCTTATGCCGCAAGTTCCGGCGATGCTCGAGCGCGTCACGGGGCTTGTTCCTTATCGTAATCCCGACCTTGATCCGCACACCGCCGTCGCGCGCGGCGCCGCGATTCACGCCGCTATTCTTGAAGCGCAGTACAACAAAGACGCTAAGCTCGACGACCGCGTCAAGAAAATGCTTGTCAACGTCCGCGAAGAGGACGTCAACTCTCACGGACTCGGCATCGTCGCCTCGAACAAGGAAAAGCAGGCGGTCAACCATATTATGATTCCGCGCAATACGACGCTTCCTTTCTCCGTCAGTAAGACGTTCCAAACGACCAAAGACGGTCAAACGCGTATTTCCGTCCAGGTTATGGAAGGGGACGCGCCGGATCCGACCGCGTGCGCGTTGCTGGGTAAATGCCGCATCGTCGACCTGCCCGAAAACATGCCCAAAGGCACGCCCGTC
>CAMZEO010000206.1 GCA_947305735.1 uncultured Planctomycetales bacterium
TAGTGCCGTCGGCGTAGAAAATACCGTGTTCGTCGATGCAACGTCCGTGAATCATTAATTCGAACGCAAACCATCCTATGTTGTATTCGCCGCAATATTGCAACGCCATTTCATAGGAGTTGGCGCGCGCCAAGCACCCCGTTTCCGTGTTCAAGACCTGCTTGTCGAGTTTTTGCCCCCACTCTTGCGCAAGTTTAAAATTGGCGTCGACGCGTTCTCTTAGATCGTTATAGTCGTGAAAGGAGAGCACGTCGATCATATTAGCGGTCGTTTCTTCAATTTCCCACGCGGTGGTGTAACCGACGGTCGTCAGGGCGTCCGGCGCGTTATCTTGAACGACTTCGATTTCCCTTCTCAAAAACGTCCAAATTTTTTCTTCTCTTTCCTTGCGTTCTTCTTTGGGCGCCTGACTGATATACGGGCTGCAAAGAGGTTCGTTCATAACGTCGAACATTAGTAAGCCCGGTTCGTCTTTTAATGCGTTGACGATAGCGGCGGCGTAGGCGTCGGAGGCTTCGTAGTCTTCAGGTTCGATCGTCTTGGGATTCAGCATATTTCCGTTGAAAAGGATCGGCATGGATTTATAACCGCATTCGTCGCAAACGCGAACGAAATTAACGATTTGTTGTATATACTTTTCGCCTTGTTTTTCATAAGCTCCCCGACTCAACCAAAAACGAACGGCGTTAAGTTGAACGCGACTTCCATATCCGAGTTCTCGCCGAACTTGATCCGCGTCGTTCACAATACCGTAACAAACTCCGCGTATTTTTGAACAGTCGATTTCCGGCTTGGCGGCTTGAATTGGAATACAAGAGGCGACGACGACGGCGAGAAGCGCAAGGGAGGTTCTAGCGTTTTTTACAGAAAAATAACGGCGCATAAGCAACCACTTTCTTAAAATTGGGTAATTCGAAACGGTCGAAGGACAAACAACGATTGGACGCAGCGTTAAAAAAAGGACAAAAAGCCGAAATAATAACGCGGCTCACCTAATAGTATCAGAAGAAAAGAACAACTCAAGTTTTTCTTGGCGCGCCGCCTAATCTTGACTGAGCGCCGCGCCCATACTCGCCAAAATTACCAAAAAGACGGCGATCCATTGGATCCAGGTAAGAAGCTCATGAAGAAAGATTAAGCCTGAAAGGGCTGCAAACGCCGGTTGCAAACTTTGAAGGACGCTGAAAACTTTTGACGGTATCTCTTTTAAAGCGAATAGATCGAGCGTAAAGGGAAGAGCGCTGGAAAGGACGGCGACGCAAAATCCCAGAAGCGCAAGTCTGGGAGTCAGATGGAAAAGATCTCCGCTAAAAACGCCAAAAGGAAGAATAAGCGCCGATGCGACGCACATTCCGCACGTAACCGCGTCGGAATTGTTCATCTTTTGAGCGATTTTTCGTCCTGAAACGATGTATAACGCCCACATAACGCCCGCGATAAACACCAAAATAACGCCGAGTAGATCAATATTGTTGATAGAATCCCTGCTACTCCAAGGGACAATAAGCGCTATTCCCGCCCCGGCTAGAAGCGCCCACAAAAAGTCTGTCGCTCTTCGCGACGTCAAGAGAGCTAAACCGAGGGGACCGATAAACTCCAACGTTACGGCAAGTCCAAGCGGGATGCGCTGAACGCCGTAATAAAAGACGAGATTCATGGCGCCTGTTGAGAATCCGTAAAACAGAACGCACAGCCATTGTTTTCGTGTAAAACTATGAATTGCGGGACGGTTGATCAACGCTAAAAGAATTCCGGCAAGACCGGTGCGAAGCGTCGCCACGCCCGCAGGTCCAAGGGAATGAAAAAGGATTTTGGCAATCGACGCTCCGCCTTGAACGCTTGCCATTGCGCTAAGACTTGCCATAACGGCTATTTTTCTCTTTTTGTCGATCATTGCCCGAATATAGGTTGAAAAGGGAGTTGACGTTCTAGAAACGTCCGCGCGAGCGGAACAAACTACTCTTTGCCTAAAACAACTAGCCGGAGTCCGATTATATTCTTTCAACTTGTTTTATCAAGTTGAACTTGCTTTGAACGACGTCTCCGATTACCATTGAAGGACGCACGTTAATATGATATTATTTCCGGAGATGTCGTTTGTTGACGTCGTTTAGCCGTTATAAGGAGAAAAAGATGAATAGACGCGAAGCTATTACAGGCGCGACTTGCGCCGTGCTGGGACTTGTCGGCGCCAACGTCGCGCGCGGCGAAGATCGTAAAGACGATTTTGTAAAACGCCTTACGGAAGTTCGTTCCGCTACGAAATTTACCGACGAATCGGTTTCTGAAAACGATTTGACGAACATTTTGCAAATAGGCGCCAACTCGCCGAGCGCGCTCAATCGACAACCTTGGTTTTTTGTAGCGGTCACAGATCGTCAATTACTTGCCGATATTGATCAAGCCGCAAAAATTAAAGCAGGTCGTCTTTCTTTAACGGGGAGTCCAACCGTAGTGTTTGTTTGCGGCGACGATACGGACTACGCTCGTTTCGACGTTGGCGCCGCTTGCGATCGTATGTCGGTAACGGCAATTTGGCTGGGATATGGAACGAAAACGGTCGCGTCTCCCTGTCCTACCGTCAATGAAAAGTTTAAGGAACGGCTCGGAATTCCCGAGAAATACAACGCATACGCCGCGCTTCTGATCGGCAAAGAGGAAACTCCCTCGGCAGACGGCGTTTCGGGAGCTACGTCTCGCGTTCCAATAGAAGAAAAAATATCGCGAGTCAAGTAGATGAATTTTAAGCGCCAACCTTTAAGAGACGGCGCGATCTCATTGGAGATACGCGCCGCATGCTATTGTTCAATGTCGTTTTTTGAGCGTTAAATTATTCCAGGACTTGGAAGAAGAAACGGCTTTCCGGCGCCGCGTCTCCCGTCGTGTAGAGGTCGGCTGGCGCGACGCTTCCCGATAGATTGTCCAACCATTTGAACGAAATCTTGTTAAACGAAGCGCTGGAGTCGTCTAAACCGAGGGCTTTATACGGTATCGCAACCATTAATTCATTGTTTTCGATTTTATACGCAACTTTTCCGCATTGTTTCCAGTTCCATTCTTCGGGGTTGTCGCCGACGAAATAAGCAAGCGAAGCCTCTTTTCCGTCGTAAGCTTGTCCGATTAAATAATCCCCGCCGACAAAGCCTGTTCTCAAATTGGAATCCGCGTCAATCATAATGCAAAGGTTGTCGGGAAGAGCGGGTTGAATTGGGGCTTCCGTCTTCGCATAGAAGTAAAAGTTGTTGGCGTCGCGCGTCGCTTTGAAGGCTACGAAATCGTTGCGTCCCGTTTCGTTGACGTAATGGGTTCCGCCTTGACCGCGGAAATCCCGTTTTGTCGTCTCGCCCTTCCAATCGGTTAGAACCGTTTCGACGTCGTTCCATTGCGCAAAGCTACCTTGGACGTCAATCTTTTTTCCGACCTGAGTTTTGGGAAGAGAAACAACGCCCTTGTAACGACGAATTCCCTCGATCATTTGCAAATAGTAAGCGTCGAGATGCCCGCCTTTCATCGGTTCAATGTCGCGACTATATTCCCGATTATATTGGTCGACAAAGACTCCGCGACCGTCGCCATAATCCCATCGACCGGCGATCCATTCGTTCCAGCCGGTAATCATCACATATGGAGGATCGAGTTCGTAAGCGCGCTTCCATTGTTCGGCAAAGTTCCTTCCTTCGTCGGTCGCCAAATCTTCCTCGACTTTGCCGTTGCAGAAACTTCGACCTCGAGCCAGACGCGAACTCATGTTTTGCACGCGAGCGTCGGGTTGACGACTTAAATTTTGAGCGACGGAAACGTTGACTTGTTCAGGTTTGTCGGGATCGTCCGCATATCCATAGGGTTGAGGATACGCCGCTTCCCAATGCCAAGCCTTTTGGGTGTTAACCATTTTAAAAGGCCAGTGCGCCTTGCGTAGAGTTAAAGCGGAGCGAATTTTTTCATCGGTAATTTCCGCAGGGTCGCCAATAAGAAGTGGTTTCCCATCGAGCTGGAAAAGCAATTCGTCGTATTGACGCGTCGAATATACCTCGTTCCACAGATTATTTGCCGCGTCTTTCGCTCTTGTGTTAAGCATGAACGTGATTTGCGGAGTCTTTCCTCCTTCCGAGCGAATTTGGGTCATAACTTTGCAGAGAGCGCGAACTTGTTCGGGATAGGTAAGGTAATTGGTCGTGTCAAAGACAAGAAAGTCAATTCCCGCGTCGGCAAGAAGTTGGACGTGCCGACGGAGTACCCAAGGATCAAACGCGCTGTAATAACCAAAAAGGGGTTCGCCCCAGAAGTGCATTTGGGAATGCGGAGCCCATAGTTCCGATTTGCTAGCTTCCGGATCTAGAAGATCCTTTTCTGGAAGTCGCTCCAAAATCTTAGAAACGTCGTATGGTCCGTCGGTCCAGGGCGCTTTTTGAGAAGCGCTGTCAATCCATAGAAAATAGAAAATGCCTACGGACTTATTGGGGCGCGTTGTTCCAAGTTCATTCGACGTTTCAACGGAACGTCCCAAACCGTCAACCGCCTGCCAAGGAACGCCGGGAGATTGGGCGTAGGCGTAATGGAAAAGAAACGCGAACAGCGAGACGTAGATTAGCGTCAAATATTTAGTCATATCGTTTCCTTAAAAAATTTGGCGAATAAAAGTCCTTGCATTATTTAGAGATACGCGTCAATAAGTTCTTGTAATTTGGACTGCTTCTGAACCCCGTATAAACGCGAGACAACCTGACCGTTTTTAAAAATCAATAGAGCGGGTAGGGACGCGACTCCCAATTTTGCCGCTAAAGAGGCGTTTGTAATAACGTTAACCTTTGCAATAACCGCAACGTTCGCGTTTGCGGTCGCCAACGCGTTCAAAGTAGGAACGAGAAGACGACAAGGACCGCAGGAGGGCGACCAAAAGTCAATAAGAACAGGACGTTTTTCTTGAAGAACTTTTACGTCAAAATCCGCTTCGTTTAATTCGATCGTTTCACTCATGGCGAACTCCTACTTTGAATGATTGCGTTTTTTATAACAGTCGGGCATTACTAAGCTTTGTTTAACAAAAACGCCGCCGAGACATTGGAGTTTCGACGGCGTTCTAAGTCGCGCTAACGATCCAAAGGTTGACGGGCTATTCTTCGTCCTCTTTGAGTTCCGCCTTCGCGATGATTTCGGACTGGATATTACCTGGAACAATATCGTAACGATTGAATTCAATCGTGTAACTTCCTTGTCCGCCCGTCATGCTGGCGAGCGCGCGATTATAAGTTGTAACTTCCGCAAACGGGACTTCCGCCTTCACGGTTTGATACCCGCCTCCCGCGTCTTCAACACCCAAAGGACGCCCTCGCCGAGCGGCAACCACGTCGGAATTGACGTCGCCGACTTTGTCGACGGGAACAGTTACGTCAAGATTTACAATGGGTTCCAGCAACGCGGGACGCGCCTTCATAAAAGTCTCTTTGAAAGCGCCCTTAGCGGCGGTTCGAAACGCCTGTTCATTACTGTCGACGGGATGGTATTTCCCAAAGTGAACTTCAATGCAGAGATCCTGCACTTGATAACCCGCGAGCACGCCGCTTTCCATACGATCTTTAAACCCTTTGTCAATCGCGGGCATAAAGTTCGAGGGAATCGTGCCGCCGACAACAGAGTCGATCCACAGGAAGTTGTTTTCCGGGAAGTACTTCCATTCTTTCATGGAAGGGAATCGATTCTTGTCGGTCGCAAACTCTTCGGGATCGGTTCCACCAGGGAACGGATACATACGAATATGAACTTCTCCAAATTGACCCGCGCCTCCAGACTGTTTCTTGTGTCGGTAGGAACCCTCGGCGGATTGTTGAATTGTTTCTCGATACGGAATCTTCTGTTCTTTCGTTTCGAGTTCAACTTTATCGCGACGCTTTAGACGCTCTTGGAGTACTTGCAAATGCAACTCGCTCATACCGGTAATAAGCATCTGCTTCGTCTGCTCGTTTCGTTCAACCTTGAAGGTTAAGTCTTCCTCGGCTAGTTTAGTGAGCGCTACGGAAACTTTAGCCTCGTCGCCCCTGTTCTTTGGAGACGCGGCCAGCCCCACCATTGGAGTGGGATACGAGAACCGAGGCATTTCAATGTCGCCGAGCGTCGCGCAGGTTTTCAATTCGTCGGTTTTTGTAACAGCGACGATCATACCGGGACCTGCTTCGTCGATCGGTTGCAGATCGTTCGCGACAACCTCAAAAAGTTGCGCTATCTTGAACCCCTTGCGAGAACCGATAAGCGGCACGTTGGCGCCCGTCTTTAAAACGCCCGAGAAAACGCGAATATAATTGATCTTTTGAACGAACGGGTCGATACGGGTTTTAAAAACTTGCGCGACGATTGGACCAGCCGGGTCGGCTGCGACTTCAACCTCGTTTCCATCGAGATCCTTGCCCGTTCGGGCGATAGCGTTGGAAGGCAACGCAAAAGAGGCGAGCCCATTAAGAAGTTCGTTGAGCCCCGCGCCAGTTTTAGCGGAAACGCAGAAAATCGGAATCAGCGTTTCTTCTTTAATGCCTTTGGCGATAAGCTTCGCCATCTCTTCGTCGCTTGGAAGTTCGCCCTCGAAATAACGCTCCATAGCGGCGTCGTCAACGGAGACAATCGACTCAATTAAGGCTTCATGAAGATCGTTGGGATCGACTAAAGTGCCTTCGGCGTCGGTCGGTTTCAAAACGTCGACGACTCCGCTGAATTTGGAACCTTGACCAATCGGAACGTTGAAAAGCGTCGCTTCTTGCCCAAAAACCGCTTTAATCGATTCGATTAATTCGTCGAATTTGATATTGTCTCCGTCCATCTTGGAGAGGACGATCATACGACCAAGCCCCGCCTTTTTCGCTTCAGCAAAAACGCGACGAGTGTTGACTTCGATACCGGACGTCGCGTTAACCACGATAACGGCGGTATCCGATGCGCCCATAGCGGAGATTGCGCCGCCAATAAAGTCTGGATATCCGGGCGAATCAAAGACGTCAAAATGCTTGCCGTTCCACTCGAAGTTAACGCATGACGGCTCAATCGTGTATTTATGAGCCTTTTCTTCTTC
>CAMZEO010000207.1 GCA_947305735.1 uncultured Planctomycetales bacterium
TCCTCCTTCGATGCAATGCATTGCCGACGAATTATCGAGAGTTTACGAGGAAACAACCGGAAAAAAATACCCTCGACGTCAGCCGAAAAACGCCGCTTTAACTGCAGAAAGTTTTTCCAACCGCGCAATATCGTTGCTTGACCTTGGGAAAACGCAAGAGGCGCTTGAATTACTACGTCGGGCGGACGAAATCTCTCCTAGTCATCCGCAAATCAAGTTCAATTATGTCTTAGCGTTGTGGCGAGCGGGTAGGTTGCGCGACGAACAGGCGATCCAAAGACTAAACGATCTTACGCAAAACAGTTCCGCTAATCCAACGGCTTTTTACGTCTTTGGCTTAACCCACCTTGAACGCGGAAAATTGCAGGAAAGCGTCACAGCATTTCGACGCGCGCTTGAATTGGATCCCGACAGAAAAGACGTCAGGCATTCGCTAGAAGAGACCGAGCACTTGCTTCCGTTCGATTCTATGTGCGTTACTCAGCATGTTTTGCACAGAAACGACGACTGTCAAACTCCTCCTTTGTTTGTTGACGAATCGGAGGAATTCATGCTTGTCGAGTTTATCGATAGAAGAATAGCTCTATTGAAAATTCAATCGGGACAAACGCTCGCAACTTTTATCAGAAAAAAAGGTTCCGGACGCCATAGTTTAGGAAGTAACATTTTCGAGGCGGCAAGCGAAGATTTTAAGTGGAATTTGGAATCGAAGACCCCTTCGGAAGTAATCGTATCAACAGTTGCTCACACAAAAAAAGCCGTTCCAAAAGCAAGTTATCGATTTCATCGAGTCGATTGGGGGAAATTTGAACCATATTCCCTCATCGTCGGAACGACGCCCAATACTCAAGAATTTGAGGTTATCCCGAACTCAAACAGCGTGAAAATACGCTCCAAACAATCTTCGCAAACACTATTCAACGCAAATGAGGAAGATCAAGTCGTGACGGCTTTTACAGTCGCGCCCAATGGAAAATGGCTCGTAACGGGAGGCGATGAATCGCTTATTCGCGTCTGGAACATTCCTCAAAAACGTTGTATACGAACGTTTCACGCAGCGGGCGGCGTCGTCGATTCATTATGGTTCGATCCTAAGGGGCGGGTAATCGTCTCCTTAGCAAAGCGCAATATTTGTCAGATCTGGAGAGTAATGCTACTCTGCAATCACCCCAGAAAATTGCGCGCTCCACATTTGTTGTGCTTGATCAATTCCTCGGAGGAATTACAGGAACGACAGGCTCAAATGGAAGAAATATTCAAAGAAGCAGAGGAGGCAACTGAACAAAACGACGCGTCGACTCTTCTCCGAGCCTACAAAGCCGCGAAGCATATTCAAGGTTGGCAGTCTGAACGGTGCAAATTCGAGGAACTCTTGGAACGACGCGTTCCACACTCGAATCTGGAAGACGTAGTTCAATCATTTCAAATTCACGCGCATGATAACGATGTTTCCACGCTAGCGTTATCGTGGGACTCCTCCTTTTTCGTTTCAGCCGGCAAAGATCGTGCCATTCGATTGTGGCGCGACGCTTCGCGGAAAATCGTGGAACGGTCTCAGGTTTCCGTTTGTCGCGCCCCAAATTGGAAACTAACCTTGGAATTAGATTATCATTACGACTGGGTGAGATCGATATCCCTATCTCCTGATAATCGTTTTCTTGTATCTGGTGGCTGGGATCACCAAGTCGCGCTATGGGATCTTGCAAAGGGAACTCGAATACGAACTCTTCCCGAGCAAGTCAAGAATATAACTAAACTCTGTTTTGCGCCTGACGGAAGAACAATAGCAACGGCAACAGCAAACGGATCCGTTACTCTTTGGGATCTTGGAACTATGCAAGTTCTTAACCGATTGGATGTTGGAACCGGGTATACGCGCGCGTTCTCGTTTAGTAGAGACGGGCGGTTCTTTGCGACTGCAACCGACGATTCTACAGTTCGTTTTTGGAACGGGAGGAACTCGTTGCCTTGTAAAGAAATACGGGGATTTCAGGCGAATATCTCAACGCTTGATCTCTCTTTCGACGGAAATCGTTTGGTCGTGGGTTGCGAAAACGGCAAAATATATGACGTTGATCTCCGTGATTCCAGTTTGCAGACTCGAAAGGTTTTATCAGGACACTTAGGTTCCATCAACATCGTAAAACTCCTTTCCGACGGGAAATGGATGATCTCTTCCGGAAAAGATAAAACGATTCGCTTCTGGGATCTGCAAAAGGGGGAAGAAATCCGAAGAATCACAAGCGTAGACGAAGAATTCTGCGACTTAGTCGTTGATTTTTCAAAATTAACGCTCGTCGCGGGTTCCACGACAGGTTCCGTTCGAAGCTGGAACTTACTATGGGATTACGAATTGCCTGAATCGCGTTCCCGCGACGAGATTCGAGCGTTTCTTTCCCCAATATGCGACTACTACGCAATTAGAAACAAGTTGCTCTCTTCGTCAGCGACTCCCAACAATTATTACGGAGCGTCCGCGAAGGAGCTTTTAAAGGATTGTTCAAACGCCGAAGTATTGACTCCTGAAACCATGCGGACAATTATCCTTGAGGCAAGATATAGAGGTCTTTGCGACGTTGCATCTGAGGAAATCTGCGAATGCGTCGCTGATATTTGGAAACAGGGCAAGGATCAAACTTCTCCGCGTTGACTTGACAAACCATCAAAGGTTTAGCCGTAACGTTTGCTGTAAAGCAAGACGTCTTCTTATCATGAGTACGCAATATTCTTCTCTACCTTTAAAGGGGCGTTCACTTTATCGTAGATTCTTTTTAACTCTTCTTTCGGTAATTGATTATACGATAAAGGAGGTTTGGCAAAATCCGGAAATTCTCCAAGAATGCGCTCGTACCACACAACGTCAAGCCAGCGTCTAAATTTGTACCCCGTCTTATTAAAGGTCGCGACGGGGCGAAAGCCGTTTCTTTCGTGAAATAGGCGGCTTTCCATATTGTCGGCGACAACGACTGCGTAAACGATTTTATACCCCTGAAGCGACAAAATTTCAATTAAAGCGCCATACAAAGCGCTTCCTATGCCGCGTCCTTTGGCAAAGCGATCAACATAAACAGTCGTTTCGGCGCACCATGCATATGCCGCACGTTCAAAAGCCGGATGCGCGTAAGCGTATCCCAATATTTCCTCGCCTTCGCAAAAAACCAAATATGGGCACTTCTCGGAAAAAACGTGTACGCGTCTATCGAATTCAGTTGCGTTGGGTGAGACGTATTCAAAAGAAACCGTCGTATTATCAACGTAATATGAATAAATTGAACACAATTTAGGGGTATCGTCGGGCGTCACAAAACGAACGCCCTTTTGCTGAATTGCCGCGTCGGATCGCATAAATCACGCATCTCCATAATATCTTTCGAAAAAGTTCTTAGTAAATACTTGCCATCTTTGGGAGATTATACGCCAAAAACACAGAATAGTTCAAGAGTCCGACAATTGGATTAACTGTTTTTTTGCGCTAAAAACAGTCGGCGTCGAATCATGGACGTCGGCGACGTCTTCCCAAACAAATAGGAACCGTCTTTCTCAAAAAAACCGGGGACTTTTTTCAAACGATATTCAGTGTATAATCAGGGAGGCGCGTTTTGTTTGATTTGAACAAAACGAGACTTTACGCGTTTTTTAGTTTCACCCCTTAATTCAAGCGCGCAAGAACGCAACAGATCGTAAAGTCGTCAAGTATTGTCCGAACGTTTCGCACATAGAAAAGTCAAACGCTCCAGTTTTGTCATTTATATTTTTATGCCAATATTATTGATTAGGAAACAAGCTAATGAGTTCTCTCGCCGAACGCATCAGTATGAAGGTTTTTACCTCCGTACACGGCAATAATCTCGTCTACAATACTTGTTGGGAAGACCCCCGACTTGATAAAAAGGTTTTGAATCTTACTCATGAAGACAATGTTTTTGTAATTACTTCCGCAGGTTGCAACGCGCTTTCATATGCTATCGGAGGCGCCAAACACGTATACTGCGCTGACATGAATTATCGGCAAAACGCGGCTCTTGAACTCAAGATTGCCGGAATCAAGGAACTTGATTACGACACTTTTTTTCAGCTTTTTGGTGAAGGGCGACTTCCCGGCGTTCAACGAATCTACCGCGATAAACTTCGACGACACCTGAGCGAGTCATCGCAAAAATACTGGGATCAATACATTAAAAAGTTTTTCGATAATCCCCATAAAACGTTTTATTTTTGCGGCACGTCGGGATATTTGGCTAAATGGATTAACGCATACATTAATATGCGCGGTATGCGCGGCAAGCTGAACGCGCTCGTCAACGCGCCCAATATTGAAGAGCAGAAAGCGATCTGGAACGATCTTCGCGAGAAGTTTTGGTCGCCTCTTATGCGATTCGTCGTCAATATGGATACGACAATGTCCATGATCGGCGTCCCCAAAGACCAAAGAAAGCAAATTGAAAAGACTTACGGCGAGGTCGTTCCCTTTGTTCAAGAGTGTCTTGACACTATCTTTGGCGTTCTTCCAATTCAAGACAACTACTTCTGGCGCGTGTACATTACAGGGAGCTATACTAAAGATTGTTGTCCCGAATACTTGAGTCGTGAAGGTTTTGACATTCTCAAGGGGGGAGTCGTTGACAAAGTTACTGCTTATACTTGCACGGTAGAGCAGTTCTTGCGCAACAATCCTGATGTTAAGATCAGTAAGTTTATTTTACTAGATCACATGGACTGGCTTTCAGACAAGCTTTACGACAGCCTCGTTAGCGAATGGGACGCCATCCTCCAAACAGCCGCGCCTCATGCGCGCGTTCTTTGGAGAAGCGGAGGACTAGATACCTCGACGTATATTAACAATGTCCCTGTTAAACTGAAAGGTCAGGAAAAAAAACTTGGCGACATTCTCGACTATCATTCCGAGGAGGCTGCCGAACTCCACAAATTATGCCGTGTTCACACTTACGGTAGTTTCTATATTGCAGACTTGCTTAATGATTGATTTCTTTTCAGTAATAATACGTTCGCGCCGTCCTGAATTCTTGGCGTATCGACGGCGCGACGCGCTTTTAACGAGCGCGTCCCTTACGTCTGTTGAACGAATCATTCTATAAGACGCGACGAAATGATTTCTCTGATCCCTTGTTATAGTCTCGAAGATTTTTCGCTGTACCGTCAAAAATCAGAAGTCGACGAAATTTTTTCCGCTTGGTCAGCGCTCTATCATCCAGCGTTGGTTGCTCATTTCGGGAAAGCTCCGCGTTGGGAGGCGGCTGGAAGCCCTTCAACTGGCAAAGAACGCAAACTTGTCGTCGTGCCGCCTTGCGCCGAATACCTCGTTTCAAGATCGTGGTTAAGATCCGCCGAGGAAGAAGGAGCGGTCGTCATACGTCATATCGCGGATCGAGACGATATCCTGATAACGGCGTTTGAAAAACTCAATATCTCTCCTAACGAGTCTGTAAAAGATCTTCAGCGAGAAGAATTGACCGTCGGAGACGAAAAAAAACAGCATAATTCCAAATCAAAACACAGTCTTCCTTATGACGACGCAGCCGAGTCGTTCCTGTCGGTTGGTCTATGTTGTCTTCTTGAAGAACTTTTAACACGCAAATTACGTTATATGAGTAATTTGGATCAAGTCAGTTTTAATATGCGCATCGTCGACGCTGCTCGCGCCCATGTTGCTAACAACGTCGAAGATCGAGAAAAGAATTTACAAAAAGCGTTTGACCTTCTCACGACTTCCAAAGAATACTTCTTTCCAACGGCTACAAAACTTCTCGACTTGACGTGGGTTAAAGAGGAAGACTTAGACAAAGCTCTTCCCGAAGAGTTGACAATTAGGAAGCTAAGAAATGAAACAACGAATCTTGTTCTACCCGTTCCGCTTTTAAGAAAATGTGAAGCGGAGTATCCCCAAACGTTTGCGCTGCTTAAAGAAGAGATTCAAGCCAAACGAGTCGCTCTGATAGGAAGCGACGAGCGGGAAGCGCCCCTTTACTTGATGGAGCCGCTTGAAATTGCTAATCTTCTGATCGCTGGACGCAACGAATATCTCCGAGCATTTGGAATCGCCCCCACTGTTTTCGGACGTCAGGAAGCTGGATATGCGCAAATCCTTCCTCAACTCCTAAAACTAACCGGTTATCGAGGCGTGTTGTCTAGGACTGGCGACGGATGGTCAATCTTGGAAAAGCCAGGAGATCGCTCCCAATTTCGGTGGCAGGGCAGAGACGGATCAACTGTGGCAACCTTATGTAAAAGACCGCTTGACGCGACAAATAGCGAAGATTTGTTGCAACTTCCCGATAGAATTGGCAATTCGTATTATTCAGATCCAACCTGCGCAATTGTCTTTGAGCATCGTCCGGGAACAGAGTCGCGATGGCTTCGCGACATACTGCGTATGGATCGATATTCTCCCGTTTTGGGCAAATTCTACGACGTCGACGAGTATTTTCGAGTAACTGAAGGTTCGGGAAACAAAGAAAAATTCGTTAAGGATCAGTTCAAGACAAACTTTTTATCTCGTTCGTCAAAACGCGGACGAACAAACGTCGTTTCAACTTGGGTAAAACGCCAAAGACTATCTCAGATAAGCGCGACTATGGGATCGCTCGAAACGACAATCAGGATTCTTACTCTCAAGGCAAAGTCATCTCCCAACCTGGATCGAGCGTTTAACGAATACCTTTCGCGTTCAAGAGTTCTTCTTGAAAAAACTGAAAAGATTCTTGAGAATGTCGACGAATATCTCCTGCCTGCGGAACAATCTAAGAAAACGTCTGTTCAGGATATTGACGTTCTTTTTGATCAACTTGAGAAAGACAAAGAGAAAACGCTGTCCGCCGCGTCAAGTTATTTAAGGCAAACGCGAATAAATGTTGGCAACGAACAACTTGGCAGGCTGTTCGTCAACGTTGCTTCCACGCAACAGGAGGTTTTTTGGGAAACATATTCTGCGACAGGCAAAAGTATGATAATCGAAAAATATCGGCAATATTTCGAACAGATAG
>CAMZEO010000208.1 GCA_947305735.1 uncultured Planctomycetales bacterium
CCATTCGTGGAAGAATTCGTACTTGCTCCCGAGCGTTCCAATCTTCGCTTTCAACCCGTTGGAGAACATGATAAAAGCGTTGTAATAGAACAGTTGCGGAATCGAATCCAGATAATCGGAGTAATTGTCCGTATACGCGTCCTGAACGTCGACGTTGTGTTTTTTAAGTTCGACGAACAGAAGCGGAACGCCGTTCACAAAACCGACGATATCCGTGCGACGATGATAGAGTTCGCCATGTATTTTCATCTCCTTGACCGCAAGGAAGTAATTCTCCGTCGGACGCGAGAAATCAATGATCGTCGCCTTCCGTTTTTCGGTCTTTCCGTCTGGTCGTCGGTATGTTACGGGAACTCCGTCTCGAATTAGAAAATATTTTTCCTCGTTCGTCTGCATTAACGAAGCGGAAGAAAAGCGCGTTTCCAGAACGTCTATCGCCTCGATAATCTGATCTTCCTTAATCCAGGGATTGAACTTCTTTAGCGCGTCGCGCAGATACCGAACAAGCAAAATCTCTTTGTACGACTTCCGCCCAAAAGAGCCGCTCTCGCCAAGCGTCTCCGTATTGTGGGCAAATTGAACGTCCCAGCCAAGCTTTTCCTGAAGAAGAGCTCCGGCGTTATTCTGAACGAGTTCGTTTTCCGAGTAGTCGTAGCTCATAACTTCGATTCCAACAGATCATATTCTTCTATTACCGAGCTAACCGCACTCAATGTATAAAACGTCTTTTTCGATCCTGATTTGTTATGGGGATCCAGATAATTAGTCTGGCAAAGCTTGAAATTAGACTTAACGACTCTCATAGCTTTGTGAAACTGTTGATTGAATTTAATATCAGGTCTTTTCTCCCTAACTTTCTCAATAACGTCCTTGTAACTTAATGGGGGCAAATCGGGTTCCAAACGACATACAGGAGCGTCAGGGTCGTCTGTTATGCGAATCGCTTTCCTTATGGGAATTGCATTTGGACTACTATCAAGCGCGGCAATAATATCAGCGTTTTTTGAATCACGAACTCTATCGGCAAATACGTTAAATCCTACGACAATACTATCTTGCACTCCTTCTCTGTCAAGTTCTCTGATCATCTGTACAATTCGATTCACAAATTCGTTGTGTACGTTGCCGTAATCTCGTTTAAGAAAGTCGATAGGATCAATAGGCAATTTCATACCAATAGGGAGAATTATGAGATTGTCATCTTTGGTGATATCTTTGTTAAAATATCTTTTGACAAAGGCGTCGTAATTCAATACCGCTTTGTTCAATAACATAAAGACAACAGGTTCGATCTTCTTTTCTATAAAATGAACATTGGAATTCCTGTAATCGTTAAGGGAAATGAGATTATCATAAACGGCTTGAAACTTCTTAATTCTATCCTTATCCTCTTTATTGATGTGATCTCTCGCAATTCCGAGTATTTTTGAAAATCCCTTTGTGTGCTTACCGTCCTCTCCGTATATCTGCTTTTTTCCGATGTACTTGTACACATAAGCCTTAAGCGCTAACTCCCACGCATTGATAATGAGAATAGTTGCAGTTGGATACCGATAGGCAATATGCGGCTTGTTGTGAATTTCAATTCCGGCAAATAGAGCCGCTTGTGAGGAATCCAAAAGCAGTTTTGTTACGGACTTTCCACGGGACATAGGATCAAACCTCAATTTCTCCATTCATCAACTTAGGAAGAAGACGATCACGCGCCTGGATTAACAACTGTATATTATGTTTCAATAATTCCGCTTTAAGCATATACGGTTCAACAAGTTTTGAGTATTCTTCAATGATTTCATCATTGGGTAAAAGTACATAAATTTTACCAAGCCCATCGTTTGTCAATGAAACTTGTGTAGCGCCCGTTGCATAACGATTTTTTTCTTCGTCAAATTGTTTGGAAACTATCGTTTCATAAACGAACCCATAACTTCCCTTACGCGCGGAAAAACCGGCAAAGCCTGAGGAAATAACGGCGTTTTCTGATAAACAGGCGTTTTCTCCGTAACAATTCAAGATTTTGTATGAATTGCTCATACGAGCAAACCATACAGATTCCTTTATTGGCTGGATTGCCGCTCTTGACGGCTTGTTTCGGTAAGTAATCAAAACGCCGTTTCCAGAAATCTGTGTCCCGTTAACATCCGCAGTCGCATAATAACGTTTCTGCCCTTCAAATGGAACCACGCTACTCTTAACAAAGACGAACACTTCGTTATCAAGAATAGAACGTTTAGACCACCCTTCCGGAACCCCGTCCACAATCGGCGTGTTCTCATATCCGGGGAAGCGGAAATCGACAAACCACTCCTTATACAGTCGCTGAGCCGCTTCTTCCAGTAGCTTGATCTGCTTTTGATTGTTTTCGATGAGGTTGTCGTAAGACACTAAAATAGAAGCTAATCGAATTTGTTCATCATAATCTTCATTGAGTTCCATTTGGAAAGCTCTCATTGTTCCAAGTAAGAGATTTTTTTGAGCCGAACCATTGGAACGATTTATAAAATCAGCCACACAGTTTTGTAGCTTGTAGTAAAGATACGTCGGTAAAACAACAGACGTATCTGGTTTTACTATTGCGACACTTTTTTGAAAAGTCGTTCGATATGTTTCTGGAATATCTTTGACGAGCGCCATTCTGCCTATCGTTCCGCTATTCGTTATCAGGATATCGTTAGGCTCAAGTTGTGTGCGTTTATGTGTTTCTAAAAAAGCTTGCTCAGAGATTTGACGTGAATGAGCATAATCAATCGTTCCATTATTCACGTCTTTACAACTAACGAAATAATACCCTGAGTTTTCGGCTGCCTCACAATCGCCATGCTTTCCATCAGTAATGCTTAATGTTATTTCTTGTAGTGAAACTTGCTTCATAACCCCATCTCCTTAAAATTCTTTGAGATGGAGTCCATCAAATCGTTGGATTCAGCCTGCAGGGAAAGAAGCTCTCTGTGAATCTCCGCCATGCGTTCGGCGAAGTCGACGCCGTCGTCTTCAACGGGCGCTACGCCGACATACGCGCCTGGGGTGAGCGACCAGCCTTTGTCCCCGATTTCTTTGAGGTTTGCCAACTTGCACAGACCGGGAACGTCTGCGTAAACGCCGTCGCCGAACTTCTCATGGAGCCAATTCGCTTCTTTGGCGACGGTTAGCATGTTTTCAACATAGGCGATTCTTTTGTCAAACGACTCCTGAACGCTCTTTTTGTCCCGCTTTCCGGCGGCTTCTACTTCGGCTTTGGCGACTTTGCGAAACGCCGAGAGTTTTTCCTTCAGCGCCGACGCGATCTCGGCGAAGGTTTCCTTGCCCGCGGCTTCTTTCAAATCGTCGACGTCCGCCGTTTCCGCTTCCGCGCGCAAATAATCGCGATACTCTTTCAATAGCTCCGAGTACTTTTCCTTCTCGCCGCGATAGAGCCAAACGATCGCGTTCAAGTTCTTAAGTTGCCAATCGCTCCACTCGTTCAACGTTCGGTCGACGACGGTATAATAATTTCGGGCGTCGATCAACAGAACCTTGTCGCGGTTCGCTTCGCTCTTCGCCTTGTCGAAGAACCACAGGGAGCAAGGCAACGATTTGGTATAGAAGAAGTTGTTGGCGACGGAGATGATCGCGTCTACATGACCCGTCCGAACGAGTTGTTTCCGAATGTCTTTGTCCTTGCCCTGACTGTCGGTTGCGGAGGACGCCATGACAAAACCCGCCCTGCCGCGTTCGTTCAGATACGAATAGAAATAGGAAATCCACAGGTAATTGGCGTTGCCGACTTCCTTACTTTCTTTCGCGGAAGGTAGTCCGAACGGAAGTCTTCCGGCGTTCGCGCAGGATTCCGCGTTGACCTTTTTAACGTTAAACGGCGGATTCGCCATCACGTAGTCGCACTTGCCGTCTAAGTTGTGCGCGTCGTTGTAAAACGTGTTGGCGTCGTCTCCCGATTTGATAACGCCCGTCAATCCGTGAACCGCCATATTCATCAGACAAAGCGCCGCGTTATAACCGGTCTTCTCCTGTCCGTAAAAGGTCATCGTCTTGTTGGCGTCCATGCCCGCGTTGTTGACGAAGTCGCCGCTCTGCACGAACATTCCGCCGCTTCCGCACGCGCAGTCGAGCAGAACGCCCGATTTCGGTTCCAGCGCGTTGACGATCATTTTTACCAACGACTTGGGCGTAAAGAAAACCCCGTCGTCGGAAGCGATATTGCGCGCGAATTTATTGAGGAAATATTCGTAAATACGCCCGATAACGTCGCCCCCGACTTCGTCGATCGTTTGGTTGTTGAAAATGCGGAGCAACTCCCTGAGCAAACTATCCTTAAAATCGCAGTAGCTCTTGGGCAGGACGCCGACCAGAATGTCGCTCTGATCTTCAACGAGCCGCATCGCGTTATTAACGGCTTCTCCAAGACTGTTGATCGGCTGACCGTCTTTGTTGACCAGTCCGGCGGAAGCGACGTTTTCCGGAAGATTGATCAGATAATCGTATTGCGCTTCTCGGGGCACAAACAACGCGCTTTTCTCTTTGAAATCGCCGGGTTCCACGGGCATTGCGCGTCCGCCTCGTTTAGGTCGATCAGGATCTTTTAAGATTTCATTTCTGGCGTCCTTAAAGCGACTGTAAGCGTAACGCAAAAAGATTAGACCTAAAACGGGCATGCAGTACTGATTTGACGTCAGCGTGGAATCCGACCGAAGTGCGTCTGCAGATTCCCAAAGCTCTTTTTCTAACTGTCGAATACTAATTATGTTATTTCCTATCGCGACTTTCTGGTCGAATGCGAAAACGTATAGTTTTTCGCAACGTCAAAAACGCTGTTTTTTGAGAGAAAAGTTGGCTTTTTTAGTCAAAAAAGGTATGTTCTACTTGCGAAAAAGTCCTCGTAATGTAAAATTGAGAAAATGGAGGAGATTGGGGTGCGAATTGCGAAAAACTATACGTTTTCGCAATAGTTTTCCCATTTTTAGAAAGACTTTTTCGTAATTATATCACATATAAAGACGTTCCCCAGGAAAACGATTCTTCGATAAAATGTTTTTATTCAATACGTTAAGCTACAGATAAAAAATGAATTGTTATTTTTCAAAAATATGATAGAATTAAGGCTGTCGACAGAGGGGGCTATGTCGGTCGACGCGCGGAATATTTGCGACCAGCGGCTATTTTGAAAGAATTTTGCTTGTGAAAGCGAGCCGCGTTTTATCCGCTAATTCCGGCGAACTTGCCTTGATTAGCGACGGCGACCGCGTCGAGCGATTTCTGAAAGAGAAAACGAAAATCGTCGACGGGCTCTTATACGCTCCGACCTCGCCGACTTCGCCAGGAAGTCTTTTTCCGGCGCGGGCTTTGGAATAATGTCGCTCGGACGCGCGGAAAAGGTTGAACGCAATGATAACATACCTATTTTAACGACTTTTAAACGACGCCCTATTATTGAGACAATAACGCCTTGTATCTTTGTCCGCAGTATGATAGAATGCTCGCCGCTTTCGGCGGGGGTAAAAAACAGCCGATCGAATCATTCTACGCAAACCAGTATTATTAAGGAGTTATTGTCAATGAAAAACAATAACGGCTCGCGGGAACAATTCGACAAAACGACCATGATCGAGATTGGAAACTACGTCGCGCGATTGTTGAAGGAGAAAATGAAAACGGTCGACGGACTCGAACGCTCGCTAAACGCGGCGACGGAACGACGCGAACGCCGGAGTCGGAATTCCTTTAGCGCGCTCGAATCAATACGGCGCGTCGAATCGGAAGAGGACGCGCCGATCCTTCCTCTCTTTAACGACGACGCGCTTTACGGGAAAGAGACAACGCGAATCGTCGGCGGACTCGAGCGCCGTTTGACCCCTGCGACAGGGCGTCGCGAGCGTTCGAGCCGCGACTTCTCCGGCGGATTCGTTCATTATTGGCGCGACGGCTCGGAAGAGGACGCGCCGATCCTTCCTCCCTTCGACGACGTCGCTCGTTACGAGAAGGAGGAAACGAAAATCGTCGACGGACTCGAGTACCGTTTGAACCCAAAAACGGGCGTCTACGAACATTGGGGCTGGAACCGCTACGGGGGAAAGTATTGCGTCCAACTTGACGAAGCGCGAGAAGACCCGCCGATTCTTGGCGGCGAAGAATACGAAGGCGAAGACGCGCCGGTTCTTGAACGGACGTCGCCGGAATCGGAAGCGCGAGCAGGGGAGGACGCGCCGGTTCTTGACGACGAGATTGAAGATCTTTTCGGCTACCATAACGGCGCCGGTCGGTATTGCATAGAGACGGATCCCCAAAGTTTGATGGAAGAGGAGTTGCCCGTCGACGACTATTACAGTAAAAATCGCGTCTTTCTGCGGTCGCTCGCCCCTCGAAAGATTCGCGTCTCGCGCGTTAACAGGGAGAACGGGGAGGACGAAAGTATTTTTTATTCGGACGACGATACGAACGCCTCCGTTCTGTTGTCCGAAGAAGAAGCGAAGCCTTATATTGAGGAAATCGAAAAAGCGCTTGATTTTTGCGGACGCGTCTTAGACAATTGGTCGAGGCATAACGACGTTTCGTCGTATTTCGCCAACGTTAGAATACTGGACGCGTTGGTCAAACGCGGAAGTTATAACGAAGAGGATCGTCTCGTTTCTTTGTCTGGTTTTTTGCCTGAAAAAGTTGGAGAGGTAACGATTCATGAAATGGGTCATGTCGTTGAAAGCCTGTTGCCAGGCGTCAGGCGAAGAGCTCTCAACGTTTATATGGGCATGACGACAAAATCGGATAAAGTAACGAGAACTGAACGAATTCCGTTTAAAACTGACGAACTTGAACAATGCGACGAGTACTGTCGCGTCGGGAATATTGCCGTTCCGGACGCCTACGCGCTGAAAGACATGGACGACAAAAGGACGGAACTTATTTCCGTTTTTTTCAAGGAATTCTATACGAATCCTTTGAATTTATTCAACGGTTGCCCGCAATTTTATAAAAAGATCGTAAAGGAGATATTTGGATATG
>CAMZEO010000209.1 GCA_947305735.1 uncultured Planctomycetales bacterium
AATTAGATTGAAAAGACTGACTGTAGATTAGGAGGCGGAATGAAGCGTTTTTTCAAGTATCAACATAGGTTTGGGGGGTTACGAAATCTCAAGTTCCCAGTTTTGCTCCGAAACAATCGGTAATCCTCGTTTTGACCTTTAACAATAAACCTGAATTCTTTTGTTGTAATCGAAGGGAACGATGAGTCCGTTGAAAAAACGACGGGCAAGGTTCCTAGGTATCCAATATGCTCCACGTAAGCCAAGACCATTCTCAACATCTTCTCGCTAAAACAATAAACTCATATTCGAACCGAATGGCAGCGAATCGTTTTTAGGAGAAAAATTATACGTAAGGGCACGGAAAATCATTTCCTTGCTTTTTCGTTTCGTTCACGGACTATCTCTTCTTGAACGCTTGTCGGAACCCTTTTATACTTTAAAAATTCCATTGAGAATACGCCCTGCCCTTGCGTCATCCCCCTAAGAGCTGAAGAATAACCGAACGTTTCAGCAAGAGGAACCTCGCCCGCCAAACGACAAGACGAACCAATCGTTTCCGTAGCGGTAATAATACCGCGACGGCTTGCAAGGTCGCCGACTACGTTTCCCTGGAAATTTTCAGGACATTCAATCTCAATTCTCATGACCGGTTCAAGAATAGCCGGTTTAGTTCGCGGAAAATTTTCTCGCAGGGAAGTCTGCGCGCAGATACGAAACGCCAAGTCGCTGGAATCAACGGTATGATATGAACCGTCGTTTACCACAATTTTCAAATTAACCACGGGAAAACCCGCAATAGGTCCTTTTTCCAAAGCGGCGCGATAACCTTTTTCAATAGCGGGAATATAGTTTGACGGAATAACGCCCCCGGTTATTTGCTCTTCGAAAAGAAATGTTTCGCTGGTTTCGTCTTCCGGAATAGGAGACATAACGCCGCAAATATGCGCAAATTGACCTGATCCGCCGGACTGCTTTTTGTGTTTCGTATCAAATTTGATCGTTTCAGTTGGAGCTTCGCGATAATTGACTTTCGGCGCCGACGTTTCCACCTCCACTTTGTATTCTCGACGAATACGTTCTACGTAGACGTCTAAATGCAACTCTCCCATTCCCGCGATAAGCGTTTCACCGGTTTCAGAATCTGTCTTAACGGTTAGCGTGGGATCCTCCTTACGAAAACGATAAAGAGCTTTTCCTAAACGATCGGCGTCGCGAGATTCCAACGGTTTAATTGCGACTTGAATGACGGGGTCTGGAACGAAGATTGATTCTAAAGCGCAATAATCAGGATTATCGCAGAAGGTTTCGCCAGAATAACAATCGACGCCAATAACCGCGACGATATCGCCCGCTCCTGCTTCGTCAAGTTCGATTCGTTGATCGGCATGCATTCGAAAAACGCGACTTATACGTTCCTTCTTTCCGGTTCGTTGGTTGTAATAAGAACCGCCTTTTACCAATTTACCCTGGTAAATTCTCATAAAAGTCAACGTTCCATACGGATCTTCAACAATTTTAAATGCCATTGCAACGAGCGGCTTTGAATCGTCTGGAACCAAATCAATTTTAACTTCTTCCCCAGATTTGGGATCAGTTCGGAAAGCGCGCGCGTCTCGTTCAGCGGGAGAAGGAAGATAACGTCCAATCGCGTCAAGTAAAGGTTGAACACCCTTATTTTTATACGCGCTTCCAATAAAAACAGGCGTCAATTGTCTTGAAAGCGTCGCGTTTTTGACGACTTTATGAATCAAGTCAAGCGGAACGCATTTTTCTTCCAGAAGAAGTTCCATCAATTCGTCGCTATACATAGAAAGCGATTCAAGCATTGCCTTACGAGATTCTTCGAATTCGGAAACCAATTCCTCCGGAACTGATTCGTAACGCACTTTTTCCCCTTGATTACCATCGAAATAAACAGCCTTGCCAGTTATAAGATCAACAACGCCTCGGAAATTCTGCTCGCTTCCTATAGGGATTTGCATCATAACGGCGTCGCAGTCCAGCTTGTCGCGCAATTGTCGAACAACTTTACGCGGATTCGCGCCCGTCCGATCCATCTTATTGATAAACGCCAAACGAGGAACTCCGTAGCGTTTCATCTGACGATCAATCGTCAAAGACTGAGCTTGCACCCCGCCGACTGAACAAAGAACCAAAACCGCCCCGTCTAACACGCGAAGACTACGTTCAACTTCCACCGTGAAATCCACGTGTCCCGGCGTGTCGATCAAATTGATAGTCGTGTCGCGCCAGCGAACTCTCGTGGCGGCGCTAGTAATTGTAATCCCGCGCTCCTTCTCGAGCTCCATATGATCCATTGTCGCGCCGCCATCGTGAACTTCGCCAAGTTTATGCGTTATTCCCGCGTAATACAGAATCCGCTCGCTCAGCGTCGTTTTCCCAGAATCGATATGAGCGGAAATGCCGATATTTCGGCAATTTTGTAAATCAGACATTAATCAGAAACCTGTGAACGCAACGTTCCGCTATTCATTTTACCATCAATAGGCGTCCTCCAGCAGTCGGACAGACTCTTCATAAAGCCGCGCGAACATACGCCGCTGTTCGAGACCGCCCCAACAACGAATTTTCATATCAAAACGCAAGCGGCGACGCCCCAAAATTATTCCAAATCAACGCAGGGGGATATTATTGACCGTTTGTCTTTTTTTTCAAGGGGTAAAATTAAAAACGAAATAATAAATAACTGACAACACCATAGTTACACAGTTTGACAATTAAGTTTTTATTGTGAATTCAATCAGTTGACACACTGAGGAACATTGATCGATCCGGAGGAAAGAAAGGAAAAACTCCGGGTAGACGTCAGACATGATATTCGTTAAAATTACGTTGCGGGCGGTTGGGAAACAAATTTAAACGTTTATAACGAGGCAAAGATTGCGACCAACTTCAATTCAAGCAAGGACGACGAATTATGAAGAATACGGTTAGAAGGTTGACCTGGTTCGGGCACAATTGTTTTTTATTTGAAAGCGACAACATAAGGATTATGGTTGATCCTTTCTTTCCGCCCAATTCCTCGCCGGTCTCAGCAGAAAGTATCCGAACTGATTACGTTCTCGTTTCCCACGGACACGACGATCATTGCGCGGACGCTTATACAATTGCCAGAAACAATAACGCGCTTATTATCGCCGTTGCCGAAATAGCCGACTTTTTCGCCGAAAAAGGAGTAAAAACGGAAGCTCTCAACATTGGGGGAGCCGTTTATTTGCCGCGCTCTCTCGACTCAGTTATTCAAAAAGCGCAAATTCTGGCGGTTCAAGCTCCGCATAGTTCAACCTTGTCCCGAGGAATCGCGGGAGGAAATTCTCTTGGTTTTGTCATATCGTTTTCACAAAACGAAACTGAACTCTCGCCCCAAAAAGGGGCAATTAAACCAATGCGGAAAACTCTTGCTGATTCAGCCGCTTTTTCTATATACTTTGCCTGTGACACGGGCTATTTTTCGGAAATGAACTGGATTGGAAAACTTGGAATAGACATCGCTGTTCTCCCCATTGGAGATAAGTACACAATGGGACCGTCCGTCTCCCTTGACGCTATCGAAGCGATATCCCCGCGTTACGTCGTGCCTTGCCATTACAATACATGGAAGCCAATTTCTCAGGACGTCTTCAAGTGGAGCGAAGCGGTTCGTCAGTATACAAAGTCAGAACCAATCGTTTTGGCAGCGGGAGCGTCCGTAAGCGAAAAGGACGATGGTTCCTGGAGTTGAGGCAGATAGTTTAGTAAAGGGTCGAGTTACGTCGGAAACTTGTAAAAAGCCATATGATTTAATGATAAACGCGGAACATTTGACTAAAATTTACGGTCGGTTTATTGCGACAGAAGACGTTTCGTTTAGAATAGCCCGCGGCGAAGTCGCTTGTTTTCTTGGTCCTAACGGAGCGGGAAAAAGTTCGACGATGAAGATGCTCGCCGGTTTTTTGGCTCCAACGTCAGGAAGCGCGTCAATAGCGGGATTTGATATGCTAAAAGATCGCGTATCGGGCGCTCGAAAGCTCGGTTATCTTCCTGAAAACGGACCGCTCTACCCCGATATGACCCCCGAGTCCTTACTCGCCTTCTTTGCAGAAGTTCGACAGATCCCCAAAAAGGAACGAAAGTCAAGAATCGAAGCGGTAGTGGATTTATGCGAACTTCAATCGGTTTTTCGTCGCCCCATTGGTCGGTTGTCCAGAGGTTATCGACAACGAGTTGGAATGGCTCAAGCTCTGCTCCATGATCCGGACGTCGTTATACTAGACGAGCCGACTGCCGGTCTTGATCCCAATCAGATACAACACGTTCGCGCCGCAATTAAGAAGATCGGACGAACCAAGACCGTCTTACTTTCGACTCATATTCTTCAAGAAGTTCGCGCCGTAGCCTCGCGCGTCGTTTTTATTTCGGAAGGTCGAATAGTTTTCGACGGCAACGTCGAACAGTTCGGTAAAGACGCGGATGATTTTGACGTCAAGTTTAGAGAACTAACAAAGACAAAACGAAATCGTTACATCAGTTGAGATGAAATTGTAAGACGTCGTTTTGTGTCAAAAGATACCATAGATACATATGTTTGCCGTATTCAAACGTAATTTTGTCGCCTATTTTTTAAACCCAACAGGCTACGTTTTCATCTGTGTTTTTGTTCTGTTGAGTTCAGTAGCCGCGTTTCTGCCCGACGAATTTGTCAATTCTAACCTTGCCAACCTCGCCCAGTTAAATATATGGTTTCCCTTAATAGCGTTGATTTTTACGCCCGCGATTTCTATGACCGTCTGGACCGACGAGAAACGGTTTGGAACTGACGAATTGTTGACGACCCAGCCGATAACTCCATTTCAAATTGTAATGGGAAAGCACCTTGCCGTTGCGCTTGTCTATACGGCTTCATTATTTTTTTCTGCAGTCGCTAATTTGATCATTCTCGAGTTCCTTGGTTCCCCCGACGTCGGTCTTTTCACCGCAACTTACTTTGGATACTGGCTGATTGGTCTTTCTATTTCGTCATTAGCGGCAATCGTTTCCTACCTAACTTCGCAACTGACGGTCGCGTATATTCTAGGCGCATTAATTGGCGCTCCGTTAGTTGTCCTGAAGTGGGCGGACGCTTTACCAGTTTCCGACCAATTGGCAAACTCGTTAAAATCTTTTTCAATTGACGCGTTTTTCGCTCCGTTTGGTCGCGGAGTCGTTTTTATTTAAGTAAAAGTTTATTTACTATTAAAAAAAGCGTTATCCGTAAAAATTTGCGTATTCATACATATTAGTAAAAAAATGCTAGCCCAACAAACAAAGAGAAGCACATTTCTTTTTAATATCGGCGTTAGCCGTCTATATTTGCGTAGTCTTACTTAGTCGTAGAACTTGGCTCGCCCATCATCCAAGGCGACGCGCGTTTCGTTATGTTTTCCGAACGACTTCATTTGCTTTGATTGGTCTTTCACTGGTTGGAATCATTAAAGCTCACGATCTTTCCGTCGACTGGACGGAAGAAAAGTTAAGCGCGCTTTCACCTGAAACGATAAAAATGATCGAACGGAATAGCGCTGATTATCCAATCGTTATCGAAGCGCGGTTAAGTCCTCAGGTTCCCAAAGAATACGCGCAAACGAAACTCAACGTGGTTTCCGTGTTAAACGAGCTTAAAAAACGATCAAAAATCCCCGTTTTTCTTGATATTCGAGAAATTATCCCCAACTCTTCCGAGGCTTATCGACTAGAACGGCAATATGATATTCGACCTCGCAAAGTCGTTTTTGACACTCGCGGTCAACTGCGCGAGGATTCTATTTTTATGTCGATTATCTTTCGATGCGGTTCAAAAACAATAGTTATCCCATTTTTGAATAGAGGATTGTCCGTTGAATATGAACTTGTTTCTTCGTTGACGCGCGTCGTTTCTTCCCCTCGAAAAAGAATCGGAATACTTGACACGGACGCCGGCGTCTTGGGGCGTTTTGACGACTATGGACGCCAAGTTCAACAACAATGGCCTCTCGTAGACGAGCTTAGCAAAAGGTATTATGTCGAATCAATTGACGCGTCGCGACCGATTTCCTTAGGAAAATTCGACGTTATCATCGCTATGCAGCCATCGTCATTAGGAACGTTGGAAACTATAAATCTGAGCAATGCCATTCGGCAGGGACAACCGACGTTGCTCTTCGAAGATCCAAGACCGATTTTCTTAGAGTTTCTTCCAGGAACGCTTGAAAAACGCCAACCAACTCCAACCAATCCGGTTCCTCCGCTAAAAGGCGAAATCAACCTTCTCTGGATGGGGTTAGGAATACGATTTGACGGGTCCAATGTTCTTTGGAAGAACTACAATCCTTATCCTAAACTCGCCGGTCTTTCCGAGGAATATTTGTTTGTCGACGCTCAACCGATAAAATACGACGCCGAGGGATCAACCGATTCCAAGAATTCGGCGACGGAAACGTTTTCATCGTTCAATAAGGACGTCCCCGGCGTCGCCTCAATAGAACATGCGCTCTTTCCGTTTGTCGGTTCCATATCGCAAGTTGAAAATGCAGAAACTATCTTTACGCCTTTGGTTAGAACTTGGGCGGGAGGTTATTCATCCGTCTCGGACGTAGTTCCAATGGGAATTCGGACTCAAAGTCAAAGGCGCTTGGAAAAAGAAGGAATATACGTCCTTGCCGCTCATATTGGAGGTTCGGTGCCAAGGGGAATGCGAATACAAGAAGATTTAAAGGGGAATTCCAATGGACAAGCGCCAATTTACGACGTCGTTATTGTTGCCGACGTCGATATGATCACGCCTGGATTCTTCACTCTGCGCGAAATGGGAACCGACATTCGGAGCGGCGTGTCCTTCGATTTTGATAACATTACATTCGTTCTTAATTTGATCGACGACCTTGCCAACGAAGACGATCTCATCTCAATACGTAGCCGACGTCCAAAACATAGAACTTTAACTAGGATTGAAGATACGA
>CAMZEO010000210.1 GCA_947305735.1 uncultured Planctomycetales bacterium
TCGAGCGCGCGGTCGACGCGCTCTCGCGCGGCAAAGGTTCGGGCGCGGTTCTTCGTCGTCTGGACTACCTTTTAAGCCGCTGCTTAGGCGATCCGCGGAAGATCGCGTTCGTCATGAGTAAGGCGAGTACGAAGAATCCGATCATTTTGATTCAGTTGCTCTTTCACTGTGCGAGCTATTCCGCGTCGAACGCCGCTCGAACTTTCAGGTTCGCGCGTTATAACAAACTGCGCGTCCATAAAGAGACGGACTACGAACGCGCCGCGCGTAAAACGGCTCTGAACGAATCTACTGTTAACGCGGCTGTGAAAGCGACGCTCGACAATTTGCGCGCGATCTATCGCGGACGTTTAGGCAAGGTCTATATTTCGTCCGATTTTCAGGGCTTGGCTTTGCCGTTGCAGGAGAATACGTCGTCGGGCGGGTACGGCGTGTTGCCGACCGGTTCGCGTTTGCGTTTGCCCAAAGGAAAGAAGATTCGCGCTTTTACTTATTGGGAAAAAGTTGACGACATAGATTTGAGTCTTATTGGCTTGGACGACAAGGGACGACAGACGGAGTTTTCGTGGCGTTCAATGTGGGGGAACCAATCGGACGCGATCACGTTTTCGGGGGACGAGACGAGCGGCTATAACGGAGGGGCGGAATACTTCGATCTGGACCTTGCCGCGATGCGCCGATTCTATCCTAATTTTCGCTACCTCGTCCTTTGCGACAATGTTTTCACGGTGGGACCGACGTTTCAGACATGCTTTTGCAAGGCCGGCTACATGTTGCGCGACGTTTTAGACTCCGGTCAGGTCTTCGAACCGAAAACGGTCAAGACTTCGTTCCTTGTGAATTGCGCGAGTCGATTCGCCTATCTTTTCGGACTTGATTTGAAGCGCGACGAGTTCGTTTGGCTGAATATAGCGCGCGACAGTGAGGCGTCGGTGGCGGGAACGACCAGTCTGTCGTTCCTTCTGGACTATTTGAGGAATCCTCCGATCTTTGGTTTAACCGACCTTGTCGAGATGTTGGCGACAAAAATAGTCGAGGATCCGAACGACGCGGATCTGGTTCTTTCGGACGCGGAGATTGAGTTTGAAAGCGATACTCCGTCCGCTATGGAAACGACGCCCGAGGCGGAGAAGTCCGGCGCCGCCGCCGACCCGCTTTTCGAGCGTTTTCAAAGCCGTCGCGAGGACGCCGTCGCGCGCGGCGCCGACGACAATCCGAAACTGATCCTTAAGCGTCGTCCCGTCGTTTTGCGAAGTTACGAGTTCGAGAAAGTTCTCGCGCTCATGAATTGCGACGTCGAAGCCGTTATGGGGAAAGGATACGATCCCCAAGTCGGCCTGACGTCGACCGTCGCGGACTAGCGCGTCACGCTTGGTCTGGGCGGAAAGTTTGCAGGGACGGACGTTCTGGTCGCGTTGTAATTATACGGAATCGCGCTCGGCGAGAACGATTGCGAGTAGGACGTTTGAGGGAACGATTGATACGCAACGCCCGCGCCCGTCGTATTGGGCGGCAACCCGGAGGTTCCGTTTGGAGTCTGATTTTGAGGAGCGTAACGCCGATTGATGGGCGACGAACTCGATCCTTCGCCGGGGCGATACGCGTTTCCGGGCAACGTCGCGGCGCCCGAACGCGCGCTGGCGTCGTAATCGTCGGTGTTCTGCGGCATATAGATCGGCGGCTCGGTCTCGGAACTCATGCCGGGGGCGACGGATTGACCGTTTGGCGCGCCGTTGATTACTTGCCCGTCCGCGTTTATAGGCGTTCCGTCGGGAACGGCGACCGGCTCGCCGACGTCGGTGAGTTGCCAATTGTTTTGCGCTTGTAAGAAAGAGGCGGGCGGAGTCGTCGTCATATTGCCGTTTTCGTCCATGTAGAAGACGCGCCCTTCCATGAGTTCCGGCTTCTGATCGAACATCTCCATCTCGTGTTCTCTTGCGTATTTAGCCTCTCGTTCCATCTTCTCGCGCGCCGCTTTTGCGTTTGCGGCGGCAATTTGGGCGGCGCTTCGACGCTGTTGAGCGGGCGGGATCGACGAAACGCGCGACGTCTGACTCGGCGGCGTAAAGATCGAGCGTTTTTTACCCGACGGCGCGTCGGGCGCGTGGCGCGTCTGCGCCGAACGATAGAGCACGCCGACCCCGCGCGTGAACAACGGATTGATTTCCAGCTGATTCGGATTGGTCGGAGCGGGTACGAACGGTCGCTCGCGCCGCTTGACGTTCGCCGTCGACTTGGGATCGACGGTCGTCTTTAACTCGTTGCGCGAACGTTCGATATCGTCCGCCTCCGCTTTGCTTTTTTCGTCTCCTTCCGCGGCGGTCTTATTGATGAGCGAGATTTCATTCTCGAGTTCTCGGTCGTCTTTTCCGACTTTCTTTGTCGAATCGGTCGCGTCCTTGGGCTTTTCGACTTTAATCTCTTTAAACGGAACCGGCGTTTTGACCGGCTCGAGCGCCTTTCTGACGTCCGGATGATTCGCGTCGAGCGAGCCGTCGCTGACTTCCGCAACCGACTTGCCGTTTTCGTCGGTAACGACCAGTCTGATATAAAACGGCTCCATATCCAGTTCCGTCGCATACCAGCTGTATCCGTTCTCCTCGAGAGAAAGATCCGTTCCGACAGGTTCCCACGGTCCGTCGGGCGTCGGTCCGTGTTCGATCGTCAATTTGCCCTTGGCGCCTCGGTATTGTTCTTCGATTTCGTCCGCTTTGAACCAACGCGCGACGACGAGCAACTTGCCCGACCGCGCTTCCTTGGCAAACGACGCCGTCTTTAGTTTGCCGACGCGAGGCAAATTGGGATCGGGCGTTTCATACTTGCGTTCGACGGATTCGTCCCTCGCTTTCGGAGATTGCGTCGCGTCCTCCGATTGCGCGGACGTTTCTTCGACAAACAACGCGTCGTCGCGCGGAGGATTCAGCGACAAGAGGGGAGGCGCGGCGTTCTCTTCGTCTTCGAGTCCGTCGTCGATCCCCAACGAGAAATCGTCGGGTTCTTCTTCAAACCGATAGGCGCGCGTGGAACTGAACGCGACCTTTCCGTCTTTAAAACTCGTCTTTAACGCGAACCAGTATTCTCCCGGCGCGGGCGCGTCAAATTGAAACGCTTTGCGCGATTCCGAGGCGCGAACCGAATCGTAGGAGATCCATGATCGCCCTTGATCGTCGGAACAAAGCAACTCAATGGAAGTCGCCGCGTTGGTCGAGTCGGGCGGAAACGAAAAAGGAAAGCTGTTCGTCAGTCCGTCGATCCGCTTCGCCGCGCTTTTCGGGGCCGCCAGGTCGAGTTGTTCGCGTTCGTATCCCGCGAAAGAATCGGCGGAACCGTTTGCGGAACTGTTCCGCATAGCTATTTTTTTGACTGTTTGCGTGGAAAACGCGCCGGGACGATTGCTTGAGCCGGGCGATTGGTTTATAATGGACTGAGCGAGGAGCGGAGCGTCCGCAAACGCGACGGAGAACGCGACGGCTCCGGCAAGCGCCAGCGCTCGCGTCAGCGCGGACGCGTTTCCATTGAAAAACGTTTGACGCGATAATAAATGACGGTCGGTTTGACGTTTGCTCATAACGCGCCTCCCAGGCGACAAAAACAACGGCGCTTGCGCGCTTCGTTACGCGAATTGGCGACGCGTCGCGACCTTGCGACGGCGCCGCTGCTCATGACGAATCGACCGATTATAACGATAAACTCGATAATTTTTCCTGAAGTTCTCGTTGGGCAACTTGGGTAAAATAAGTAATAATTTTGTGAAGTCGGCGTTTTGACGCGCCGTGATCGTTTGCTTGCGCGGGTAGACAATGGTCAGTTTTTTTTCCGTTTCGACGCTTTTCGCGGCGCGCGAACCCGTTCGTATGAATTGGGACTCCGCGCCCGGTTTGATTCTGGCTTTTGTCGGGCTGGGTATTTTTATCGCGATAGCGGTCTACGTTTTGTCGAAGATACGCGCCGGTCAGAAGAGCGAGGAGGTTTCTCCGAGCGAAATGCTTCGCGCGTTCAGCGATATGTACGAGTCGGGCGATCTTTCGCTTGAAGAATACCGTTCGATCAAACATTATCTGGCGGCTTCTCTTTCGACGTCCGTTTCCTCGCGCGAGAAGAGCGCGAACAAAAAAGGTTCCGACCGCGAAATGGAATTGGAGCGGCTCTTGCGAGGGGAAAAGCGGTAATCGGCGGTCGTCGTGAAACGCGAGCCAAAACGGTATAAACGCGCCGCTTTATTGAAGGTCGCCGTTGAACGACAATCCTGGAAAGCCTGCGGCGCGCGGCGCGACAATCGGGTTCCGCCCAAATCTCGGAGTCGGCGTTTTTTCGTTTCTTGTATGGATCGCCGTCGGCTTCATGCCCGCGAGATCGACTCGATTTTTCAAAAGCGGCTTGAGAATCGTCGTCGACGCGTCGCTATTGAAACGTCGCGTTGACGCGCCGCCTGGCTCGCGGCGTCCGGAGGACGAAACCTGCGACGAAAAAAGAATTGGAGAAGTCGAGCGGATGGATAAAAATCGATACGAAATTGCGTTTGAACATTATCTTCGTTCGCTCCGCCTTCCTTTTCTGGCAAATCGTCAGGAACGCCGTTTTCTTCTTCAAAACGGCTCGACCCTTAAAAATTTCGACTATATTGTATCGAGCGCGTCGGGCGAAAATTGGATCGTCGACGTAAAAGGGCGGCGTTTTCCCGGCGGAGCCCAATCGACGAAATACTGGAAGAACTGGACGACGCGCGGCGATCTGACGGGGCTTCTTCGTTGGGAAAATATTCTAAGCGTCGACGGGGATCTGTATATTGATCGCTCGGCGTTTGTTTTCGCTTATTGGACGTTGGGACCGAAATTCCCCGCCCCGCAGGAAAGACTCTTTATTGATAAAGGCGTTCCCTACGCGTTTTTTGTCGTGTCCGTAAAAGAGTATCTGGCGGAAGCGAAATTCATCTCGCCAAGATGGGGAACTTTTGAGATACCGGCGAAGCGATTTCAGGAAATAGCGGTTCCCGCCGACGAATTTTTCGGCGCGCGAACGGGAAATAAAACTAACGCTCCCGGTTTCAACGACTAAAAGAAGCTTGGCGGGCCTTTGAAAAAAAACGCGCCGGAAAAACTTCGCGTTTCCCCGGCGTTTCTTTTTAAACGAGTTTTAATTAACCGCGGCGTTTAAAATCATTCGTCCAGGCTGACGGTCTCCTGACCTTTGGCGGACGCCATGGCGCGCCAAATTTCGAGGTCGACAACGTTCGGAACGAAACGGACGGAACCGTCGCACATCGACGCGTTGACGCCGCCCGAGTGCGAGCTGCGCGCGCCGAACGTCGCGGATCCCCAATTACCGCTGCCGTGTCCGTAGAGCGGAGGCGTAAAGTCTTCAGGATCCCAGTAGGCTCGACCGTAGTCGACTTCGTAAGTGGAGTTTGGTCCAAGGAACGCTGTGAACCCGGCGCCGTTGGAGAACATGACCGTGCCGTAGTTGCCTTTATAACCCGATTCCTGAGGGTTGATATTGATTTCGGACATGCACATCGTGTTGGAGAGTCCGTCTTTGACGTCGGCTAATTTGACGGCGTTGTTGTAGGTGAAGGGCGCCTTCTTGTTCTTATAGGAGCCGCGACCGTCCCAGTTGTTCACGTCGTCCTGATGATAGTTCGACGTTCCAAGATTGACTACGTAGCAGGAACGACGCACTTCCCAGTTGGCGCTACCCTTTTCGCCGATAGCTTCAGGCTCGGACGGGCATTGATGCGTGGAGATCAACGCCGTGCGGTACTCGTGGTTTCTGTCGGCGGCTCCGTTTACTGTGAGACTGAAGTCAATCTTGTTGTAGAACCCCATTTGTTCGATGTACGGCAGAGTTCGACCATGCCAGGAAACGGTGTCCGTCTGGTTGGCGTCGCCGTTGCAACCAACCTGCACGGCCATGGGGAATTTGCTCTGGTTTTGATCGGCGTACGTCTGGCAGGCGATCGCCAATTGCTTAAGATTGTTCGTGCATTGCATGCGACGCGCCGCCTCGCGAGCCGCCTGAACGGCGGGAAGGAGCAGACCGATTAAAATGCCGATGATCGCGATAACGACCAATAGTTCGACAAGGGTGAAACCTTGTCTGGAAGTACGAAGAGTCATCTTGGAAGTCCTCTCAAAATAGGGATAAGCGAAACTAAAAACACGTTATTAAAACACAAGAACGGACCGCCGAAAATTGCCGTTTGAACGACTCCTTCCCGTCGTTTCCGTTTTACGCGACGTCTGCAAAACAGGGGATTGTTTCGTTACTCCGCCGTCTTGAGATCGAAATTATGAGTATTTTTACCCGGCTGGATCGTAACTTTCAGCTCGCTGTTTTGATTGTATTTGTCGGGAATAAGTTCCGTCGCGGTAATCATTTCGCCACGCTCGGGATCTTGGACGGTTTCTCGCTTTTGAGATCGAATTGAAACGGCCATTTCCCCTTGGGACGCCCGCGCGGAATACTTTCCGTCGACGATTTTCGCGCCGGTCGCGGTTCCATGCGCTCCCGCCATAGGACCGAAATTAATCGTTCCTTCGGCGAGCGGAGCGCCGTCAAGGGTGACCGTTCCTTCGACAGCGCACAGACCGTCGCTTTTCTGACAACCGGCAAAGAGCGTCGCAAAACAAAGGACAACGCAAAAAACGGCGGCAAATTGGGCAATTTTCGTTTGCATGGATTTCCCTCTAATTATACAAAAATGGCGCAAAATCGCGAGAACGTTCTTCGTCGTCCTCGCGTCCGAAGGGCGAGCGTCGTCGACGGGAGACGCCTCCAAACGACGCAAATTAAAAGCTCGAAACGCCGTTATGCCCACAGTATACTCTGTTTCTCGAAACATGTCAACCAGACGAGCGTTTGAGATTTTTTGGGTGTAATTTTGATTCGTGGTAAATTGCTAGTGTAAAAAGTCCTTTCTTTGTTT
>CAMZEO010000211.1 GCA_947305735.1 uncultured Planctomycetales bacterium
TGTCAAATCTTCGACGTCGCTTCCATAAAGATCGCTGAAAAACTCGGCGGAAAGGAGAAATTCCCGCGCTTTGTCGTTTTGTTTCGCAAAGGAAAAATCGCAGAAGAACGTCAGAGCGCAAAGCGCCGCGCACGCGCAACTCGCAAATTTGATAAATAATCTCATCGTCTACAATCCTTTGTTTTACGTTTAAACCGGAAACGAGCGCGCGTTTTAACCGAAAAAGCGCCTTTCGTTGATTATCCCATTTCACGGAAAAGAATCCTTTGCGTCAAAACGCGCGACGCTCGCTACCGTTAGGCGTATTCAGAGCCGGCTTCCTTTACTAGTCGACGCGCGCGGTCGCGCGCAAACGTCCCAAACGCGGCTATTCCAACGCATATCGCGCCCAAAACCCACGTCCCGCCAAGAATCAGGAACGAATAGCGGTATCCCAATTCGACGCCGTAATTGTCAAACAACGCTCCGACCATCTGCGTGGACCAGGCGCCGATAAGGAAAGCGAACAGGATCATAACGCCGACGGTTGAAGATCGGTATTTGACTGGAATCGTCTCGAAAACGGACGCGTGCGTGTTGCATTCGTAGAAGCCGCGGCAAACGCCCATCAGAAAGAATAAGGAGTAAACTATCGTCGCCGTTTTTACCATGCCGATCGCGCAAACGGTCGGCGCGCCTATCAACATCGCGCAAAACTGTAATTTCGGACGAAACGTCGGATTAGTTTTAGAAACGCGGTCGGAAAGAAAACCGCCAAGGTAGATACAAATGAAAGCGGCGATATGATGCCAAAACATCCCGTTCCAACCGGCGGCGGTCTCAGACAAATCAAATTTACGCTGAAGGAACAAGGGAACAACGTTTAAAAACGCGTTGTTCACAAATACAATCGCGGTAAAACCGACGGTAAGAAGAATCGCGGAAGGAGTCGTAAAATAGGTCTTCAAAAAGTCCCAAACGGATCCCTTTTCGCAAGGATCGGCGACGTCGATCTGCGGACCGTCGTTAAACAAAACCTTCGACGGATCTTTAAGCCTCAAAATCAACAAAAAGCCGACGACAATACTCGCGCCTCCAAACGTCCAAAACGCCGCTCTCCAAATGAAATGCTCGCTAATCCAACCCGCGATAAGTCCGCAGAAAATAACGCTTAAATAAACGGCGGTCTGATGAACGGAAAGAGCGACGGAACGAGTCTCTTTATGATACGAGGCGATCAGACTTGTCGACGCGGGACCATAAAAGGCCTCCGCGACCACAACGCCGACGCTGTTGAAAAGAATCAGTCCCCAGACGCTTGTAACGCACCCGGTAAGAATCGTCGCGAAGCTCCAACAAAACAAACACGAGATTAAAAGACGGCGCTTATTGCAACGGTCGCCGACAAAACCCGCAAAAGGAACGATCAACGCCATCAACGTAAACATGACTGTTCGAGTCATACCAAGAGCTTGATCGCTCATATCGAACGTATCTTTAATAGAGGCGGCGACCACGCCGTAGATCGCCCTGTCCGCTTGATGAAAAAAATACGCGAAGAACAACAGAACAAGAAGTTCCCAGCGATACCAGGAAGAAATAGCTTTCTTTGCGACGCGCTCTCGCGGGGCGGAATCAAAGTTCGTTTTATTAAAGAGACTCACAATTCGGGATTCCTTCTTCTGCAAATGAAAAACAGCGATAATTAGCAACAGTTTCTTTGACGTTAAAAGGTCGCGCGCAATAACCGCGCGGCCGTTTCGGGAGATATTGGATTGACGTCGATCCCGCAACCGATTTCAAATCCCGCTTTTTTGACCAAACTTGGAAAAATAAGCCAACGAGGGCGAGCAAAACAAAGTTCCTCGCAACGACAAGAATCCAAACCAGTTGGAACATTTTTCAAAACGACGTTGTAGTCCAGAGGGCGAGGATCGTCAGGGTAACGACGTCGTTTGCCTTTTTCCAAAGCGGCGACCGTCCTGCGCGCGAGCAACGCCAACTCGTCGAGAACCGAGTCGTCATAATCTTCAAAGGCTCCGTCAAAACGCGGGCATATCTCCGTTTGAACGGGGAAACGACTGGCGTAAGGACAATAGACGACAAACCTGTCCGACGCGGCGACAACGCGAGATTGCGCCCGAAGTTCCGCTTCAAGGAGCGCGTCCCAAAAGGAATACTCTTCGCCGCGCGTTTTTCGCAATCGCTCGTATCGCGTCAGTCGTTCCATCTCGCGTTTGACGTCCGGAGGAATTTCAACGTTTCCGGTTAACTGGCAATGGGTATGACGTTGCGAAGCTCCCGCGCTGGATCCCACGTTCTTGAAAACAAAAGAATAAGCGAAACGACCGTCGTCGCGCGACGCCTTTAATCTAGACCGGAACAAGCGAAACGCCAACTTGATTTCCAAATCCGTAAACTCGCTCCAACTCCTAAGATGGCGAGGAGAATCTACGATCACTTCGTGTCGACCGCAACCGCTAATCGAATTGAAAAACAATCTGGTCGACGATTTGGCGATCGAAAAACTCTTATCAACGGATTCAAACGTCGAGATTTCCTTCCGCTCGAAATTCTCTCGAAAAAACGGATACTTGTTCTCAAAAGCTCTTGAAAACCACGCGCGTTTAGGGACTTCCGCGAAAGACGAAGATTCGACAATCTCAAATTCGTCGACTTCGCGCGCGCCTGTTCCATCCGAATCCAATCTTGGAGCGGCGAAAGCGACCGCCACTGGCGTCCGTTCCTCATTGCCGCGACAAAAAGGGCAATCGGAATCGTATTCTAACTTCGAGACGGAAACATTCGACGGCGCGACAAGTTTTTCCGTGTTCGACGGTCGAGCGTCGCGTCCTTCGGCAATCAACGTCCAAAGCCCTGTCGCCGGATCCAAACGATATTCGGAAAACAACGTCGAAGCAACCGCGCTGTTATCGATCGTATTTGTCGTTTTTTCCAAGATGTTTCGATGATCAAAAAACGCAGTGCAAAAATTAACCGATTCTATTGGAACGACGCCGTTCAATAGAATCGGTTGTTTCACAACAAGGCGTCCGGACGGAAGTCAGAACGCCGATTGCCGCCGAATCATTCGTCGCGGGAAATAGAGTGATAAACCTGACCGACGCCCGGAACCTGAATCTTGAAACGACCTTTTTCGTCGGGCATATTCCACGGCGTCCCGTCCCAATCATAGGAACTCGGACGATAGGATTTCTCGGACTTGAGTTGGTCGTCCCAATTAAGTTTCTGACCGGTGTAACAGGCTTCGCGAGCCATGATTCCCATCATGGTGGCGTTAGCCATATACTCGCCATTATTAATCGTGTCGATTTTTCCGCGAATCGACTTGTACAGTTCGATATGTTCAAGCGTGTACATATCGGAACTGACAGGTTGTTGTTCCCACACGACTTTACCGTCGAGATCGGTGATGCGTCCGCGACCAAGAATCGACGCGAACCCCTTGGTTCCGGCAAAGTACGCCTGGTTTTCGCCCCAACACTTGTCCTGTTGACGACAGTAGGAGTAGAACGTCGTTCCGTTCGGATATTCGAAAACGGCCGCCATGGAATCGTAGATGTCGCCGTAGGCGGGTTGTTCAATGCGTTGCATACGACCGCCAAGTCCATAGCACGTGCTCGGAGGAACGTTGCCCATCGCCCAAAGACCCTTATCAAGGGTGTGAACGTGCTGTTCGATATTAAAGTCGCCCGACAGCCAGGAGTAGTTGTACCAGTTGCGAACTTGAGCCATCATCTCGGTGTCGCCTTCTTGACGCGGACGAGTCCAAAGTTTACCGGTCAAGTAAGTCAAACGAGCAGAAGTAATATCGCCAATTTCGCCGTTGCAAACGCGTTCCATCACTTCTTTTACGTTCGTGTCGTAACGCCAGCAAAGACCGGATACAAGCGTCAATCCCTTTTCCTTAGCGATCTTAGTGGATTCGAAGACGGATCGAATCCCAAGAACATCGGTCGCGACGGGTTTTTCGCAAAAAACGTGCTTGCCCTTTTCGACGGCGTAGGCAAGAGAACGATAACGGAAACCCGGGGCTTCGCACAAAAGAACAAGATCGCAACAATCGACGACGTTTTTGTACGCGTCAAGACCGGCAAAAACACGCCCGTCGACGTCGACGCGATCCTCGAACGCGGCTTTCAAACCTTCGGCGGCTCCCTGAGCGTTCGGCATGAACGCGTCGGCAAGAGCGTAAATCTTGCAGTTGTCGTCGGCGTTGAGCGTATTGTTCGCCGCGCCGCGTCCGCGACCGCCGCAACCGATCAAACCGACCTTAATCTCATTATCTTCGCCGGCGTGAACGCGCGGCATAGCCATCGACATAGCGACGCCGGAAAGCGCGCCAACTTTAAGAAAATTACGTCGAGAAATAGCCATTAGCATCTCCTGGTTGTCTACCAAAAATTAGGTCAAACGATAAAAAAACGTTACGACAGTTGAACGAAATATCACCGGCGCGAAAGTCGGGCGAGTCGCTCGACGTCGCAATTACCAATAAACTCACTCGGCGCGCGAAACGGTATGATAAACTTGTCCGACGCCGGGAACCTGAATCTTCATTTTTCCTCGAGCGTCCGGAACGTTCCAGGGAATTCCGTTTTCACTATATTCGCTCGGAGCGTACGATTTATCGGAATTAAGCGCGTCGTCCCAAGTAATCTTTTTACCGGAATAGCACGCTTCGCGCGCCATAATTCCCATCATCGTCGCTTTCGCCATATATTCGCCGTTGTTAATCGTGTCGACGTCGCCGCGAATCGATTTGTACAATTCAATATGTTCAGATCCGAAATGTAACCGCGCCCCCAAAGTCCCGCGTTTGCAAATCCCTTGGTTCCGGAAAAATATGCCTGATTCTCGTTCCAACAACCGTCCTGTTGACGACAATAAGAGTAAAGAGTCGCGCCGTTAGGGTATTCAAAAACGGACGCCATCGAATCGTAGATATCGCCGTAGTCGGGCTGTTCCACGCGCCCCATACGCGCGCCAAGACCGTAACAGGTCGCGGGAGGAACGTCTCCCATGGCCCAAAGACCTTTGTCTAGTGTGTGAACGTGTTGTTCAACGTTAAAATCGCCGGAAAGCCAAGCGTAATTATACCAATTTCTCACCTGCGCTTGCATCTCCGTGTCGCCTTCAAGACGAGGACGCGTCCCGGCTCTCCCGCCAAGATAGTTCAAACGAGCGGATGTTATCTCGCCTATTTCGCCGCCGCAAACTCGCTCCATAATATCCTTGACGTTCAAATCGTAGCGCCAGCAAAGACCGGAAACGAGCGTCAACCCCTTTTCTTTAGCAATTTTGGATGACTCGATAACGGAACGGACCGTAGGCGCGTCAGTTCCAACCGGCTTTTCGCAAAAGACGTGTTTGCCTTGTTCAACGGCGTAGGCAAGAGAACGAAAACGAAAACCGGGCGACTCGCAGAGAAGAACGAGGTCGCAACAATCGACGACCTTTTTATAAGCTTCAAGACCCGCAAAAATACGATCGCCGATATCAACGCGATCCTCAAAACCGTCTTTAAGACCTTCAGCGGCGGCCCGCGCGATTGGCATAAAAGCGTCGGCGACGGCGTATATCTTGGAATTAGGATCGGCGTTGAGCGTGTTTTGCGCGGCGCCTCGACCGCGACCGCCGCAACCGACCAAACCAACTTTAATCTCGTTGCGTTCTCCGGCGTGCACCGGCGCGAGCGCCAAGCCGCAAAAAAGGGTGCCGCTTATCGTTCTCTTGTTCAAAAAGACGCGTCTTGAAATGTTTGCGCTCATTCGTTCACCATACTCCGTTGTGGTTGCCCGCTCGTTTGAATCCAAAGACTGCGACCGCGCAGTCAAAAAGCGACGTCGTCGGAAAGAGAATCAACGCGCCGCCTCTCGATTCTAACGGCAAGCAAACGCGTTTTCAAGTCGCGCGCCCCTTTTTTTAAAAAAATTTTCCCAATATGCCTAAAGAAATCAACGAGGATCTTTCGTTTTAGGAAAACGTCCCAAAATCTCCAACGCGGAATCTTTCAAAGCGGCGTTCGTTCCAACCCCTTCTCGTCCCTCGATTGTCGCGACGCCGCGCCAATTGCAAAACGAGCCTCCAGCCTCCTCAAGAATCGTTTGCAAAGGCGCCGCGTCCCATATTTCAAAGTACGGATCGATCATAATTTCCGCGCGACCCGTCGCCACAAGATAGTACCCGTATAAGCGCCTTCGCGACCTACCGTGCTGAAATCGTTAGGATCGGTTGTCAAAAAAAGAGCGTCTTCCAACCTATTGACGTCCGAAACGCGCGCGGGGCGAGATTGAGTCCCCATTATTTCCCGCGCCCCCCGCCCCTTGGCGGCCCAAACGCCCCGATCAAGAGCTGGAATCCACACCATGCCGATCATCGACTCAAAGTCTTTGCGAACGCCGACAAGGTTAGAATAAAAAGGGACGCCATGGATGAATGATTTTGTTCCGTCTCCCCGCCTTGTCGGGTAATTCTTCGCCGAGAATCGAATCGTCGGGAAACGCTTCGACGATCATACGACGCGCCAGCTCTTCCGCCAAGCGATCCGCTATCGTCACGGGCGACCCGTCTTGTTTGCTTTCTACTTCGAGATCGGCGCGGTCAAAATATTTAAGGGTCTCTTTCCCCATTTCGCGCGCTAAATTCAACGCAAATTCGCTACGTTTTTCCATATTAATAAATCTCTTTCGGCAACGAACGCGTAAAAAACCGCTTTCAAAAGCGAAAGTCTAAGCGCCGTAAGACGAGTATAACCCTTTTAAACGGAGAGTCAATGAAAAATGGATTCCCGCGGCGCGCGTTGGTGAAAAAACGTAAAAACGTTTGGGGTTTTCGCCGAAAAACTATTGTTTTTTCGTTTTTAGACGGTTTAATTGTGATAGAGAAGATTCGTTAGACTCTTTTCGCGGCACAATTT
>CAMZEO010000212.1 GCA_947305735.1 uncultured Planctomycetales bacterium
AATGCACCAACAACTTAAAGCAAATCGGGTTGGCGTTGCAAAATTACCACGACACCAATAATTATTTCCCGCCAATGCGTACTTCTCCCGGCACGAACGCAGCTCCCGCAGCTTGGGGGTGCGTAAGTTTCTACGTCGCTCTGTATCCGTTTATGGAGCAGACGTCCCGATGGAATCTCGTTGCCGCCGAAGGGGACGCCGCGCACAACTTTAACGGTTGGGCTAAGGTTTGGATGTGTTCTTCGGAAGAGTTCCAAAAACCTCTCAAGATGATGGCATGCCCGTCCGACTCGGTCGCTAACGCTCCGAATTATCAGTACAGAGCTCAATGCGGAAGTTACATGGGAAGTTGCGGCGACGCTACGGAAAGAGTTAGGGAATCGACCGTCAATAAGCGAGGTTTCTTCTCCGGCGGGATGGGTTTTGAAGGACAAACGTTGTCGTGTACTTCAATGTCTTCTTTGACAGACGGCACGTCCAACACGCTCGCTATTATCGAGGCGTGTTGCGGCGATTCTGCCAGTTGTCAGAAAGTCAAAGGCGGCACGGTCGTCTGGGGCGGAGGTTCTCCGAACGGTTGCTTGGCTTATGTAAGCGCCGACGATCCAAAAGTTTATAACACCAGCAACGTTATGAGCGATTCTCGCGGTTATGTTCATACGGACGGTCGCCCATGCACATTGGCCGTTCAAACGATTCTTCCCCCGAACTCGCCTTCCTGCACGACCGACGCGCATAACTGCTGGGGTTGGTGCTATATGAGCGCTTCCAGCTATCACGCCGGCGGCGTCAATGGATTGCGCGCCGACGGTTCCGTCGCGTTCTACTCCGACACGATCGACTGCGGAACTAGACTTGGCGAAAACAGCTGGAGCGGAGGCGACCCAGTCGGCAAGAGCCCGTTCGGCGTTTGGGGAGCTCTCGGTTCTCGCGACGGAGGCGAAACGACCACGTCCAACTGATTTCTAACAAGCGTCGCGCGCCCGCGCGACCCAATCTAGTTCCTATGCAAAGAGGGAGTCGTCAAAACGACGGCTTTCTCTTTTTGTTTTGTTCCCGCGTCGACAATAGTCCCAAGTCGTCTACTTCTTTTCAAGCCAATTCATCGTATCCGCTCGGTCTGGAATTCAGTAGCGTTCGCGGATTATAATTCGTTTTTAAGCGAAAAAGGGAATCGCCCAATCGACGATTCTCTCTTTGCCATAGTAGAGCGAACATTTTTGGATGGACGCGGGACTCCGTTCATATTTTGCCGTTGCCGAATTACGTCCAGCAACTAACGACGAAAAAAAACGACTTGTCAGCGGTGATACTCCTGCAATGAGCAGACGTTTTCCAGTCCGCCTCTAATCGCCTCGATACCTTTCAACGCGGCAAAGGCGGCGGCAAGCGTCGTCATGTAAGGTATACGGAGACGAATCGCGTTTTTGCGTATATATGAGTCGTCCGTCTGACCTCGCTTTCCGAGAGGAGTGTTGACGACTAGCTGAACTTCGCCGTTCTTCATAGCGTCGACCAAATTTGGACGCCCCTCATTAATTTTGTGAACCATTTGCGATTCGACGCCAAGCTCATTAAGAGCTTTATAGGTTCCTTCCGTCGCCAATATTTTGAAACCAAGACGAGCAAACCCTTGGGCGACCGTCTTAAAAGTGCTGCCTTTGCGATCGTTTTCAGAAACGGTCATCAAAACTGTTCCGTTCGTCGGTAAAACGCATCCTGCGGCTTCCTCCGCTTTGTAGAACGCCAAACCGAACGAATGAGACAAACCGAGCACTTCGCCGGTCGAACGCATTTCCGGACCAAGTATGGGATCGACTTCCGGAAACATATTAAACGGGAAAACAGCCTCTTTAACGCCGTAATGCCCTATGACTTTTGGCAAAATGTTGAGGTGAGCTATTTTTTCGCCAAGCATGACGCGCGTGGCAAGCGCCGCCATTTGGATATTGCAAACCTTTGAAACAAGCGGAACCGTCCGACTCGCGCGAGGGTTGGCTTCCAAAATATAGACCACGTCGTCCGCAATAGCGTACTGGATGTTCATCAATCCGACGACGCCCATTTCGACGGCAATTCGTTTCGTATATTCGCGAATCGTTTCCACGTGCTTGGGAGCGATACTAATAGGAGGAATAACGCAAGCCGAGTCGCCAGAGTGAATGCCGGCAAGTTCGACGTGTTCCATTACCGAAGGAACGAACGCAGTTTCGCCGTCGGAAATCGCGTCCGCCTCCGTTTCGATCGCGTTGACAAGAAATCGATCGACCAGAATTGGACGCTCGGGAGAAACGTCCACAGCCGCATCCACATATTCGACCAGTTGTTGTTCGTCGTGAACGACCTCCATCGCGCGACCGCCCAGTACGAACGACGGACGAACCATCAACGGGTAGCCTATCCGTTCGGCAATTTCCAAGGCTTCCTGGACGTTTGTCGCCATGCCGGATTCCGGCTGAGGAATGTTCAACTTCTGCATCATGTGACGGAACAAATCACGGTCTTCGGCAAGATCTATTGTTTCGGGCGACGTTCCGATAATTTTAACTCCGTTTTTCGCTAAGTCGGCGGCAAGATTCAACGGCGTTTGACCGCCAAATTGAACAACGACTCCATCCGGTTTTTCCTCCTCGTAGATACTAAGAACGTCTTCGAGCGTCAAAGGTTCAAAATACAGCTTGTTCGAAGTATCGTAGTCGGTTGAAACAGTTTCGGGATTGCAGTTGATCATGATCGTTTCATAACCGCACTTACGCAACGCCATTGCGCAATGGACGCAACAATAATCAAACTCGATCCCTTGTCCAATTCTATTGGGACCGCCGCCAAGAACCATGATCTTTTTCTTGGAACTTACGACGTTTTCGTTAACTCCGTTGTAGGTGGAATACCAGTAACAGGCGTCCTCAACGCCGCTAACCTGAACCTTGTTCCAGACCTCTTTAACGCCTAAAGCCTTGCGTTGTTCGCGAATCGATTTCTCGGAAACGCCCAATATTTCGGCGAGGTATTTGTCGGAAAAACCGTCAAGTTTTGCCTGCTTTAGAATGTCCTCGGGAAGAGCAGTCCCCTTATACTGGAGGATTCTTTCCTCTTCTTCGACCAACTCCCTCATCTGCTCTAAGAAGTACTTTTTAATTCTCGTTTTATTGAAAATATCGTCGACGGTCGCTCCTTTACGCAAAGCCTCGTAAATAAGGAAATAGCGCCAGCTGTTCGGAACGCTGATCTTTTGCATAAGTTCATCAAGAGGCAAACTATTAAAGTTTTTAGCAAAACCAAGACCGCAACGCCCCTTTTCAAGAGATCGAATCGCCTTCTGAAAAGCTTCCTTGAAGTTCTTGCCTATGCTCATGACTTCGCCGACGGCGCGCATTTGCGTACCCAGCTTGTCCTCGACGCCTCGGAATTTTTCAAAAGCCCACCGAGCGAATTTGACGACGACGTAATCGCCGTAAGGCTCGTACTTGTCAAGAGTTCCTCCCCGCCAATACGGCATTTCGTCCAACGTCATGCCGGAAGCCAATTTAGCGGAAACAAGAGCGATGGGAAAACCTGTCGCCTTAGAAGCCAACGCGGAAGAACGGCTAGTTCGAGGATTGATTTCAATAATAACGACACGGTCGGACACGGGATCGTGAGCAAATTGAACGTTCGTGCCCCCGATAACGCCAATTCTTTCAACGATGCTGTAAGCGTATTTTTGAAGACGTTCTTGGAGTTCTTCACTGATTGTGAGCATGGGAGCCGTACAAAACGAATCGCCGGTATGAACGCCCATTGGATCGACATTTTCGATAAAACAGACGGTAATAAGGTTATTATTGGAGTCGCGAACGACTTCGAGTTCGAGTTCTTCCCAACCAACGACGGACTCTTCAATCAAAACCTCGGTAACCAGACTGGCGGCAAGACCGCGAGCGACGACGGTGCGAAATTCTTCCGGATTGTAACAAAGACCGCCTCCCGTGCCACCCATGGTATACGCTGGTCGAACGACCACCGGAAATCCGAGTTTTTCGGCGATCGCTTCCGCTTCTTCCATTGTTCTTGCAATCTCGCTTTTTGGCGTTTCAATCCCCAGTTCTTTCATCGTGTTTTTAAACTCTTGACGATCTTCCCCGCGCTTAATCGCGTCAAGTTGAACGCCAATAACTTTCACGCCAAACTTATCCAAAACGCCGGCCTCTTGGAGAGCCGTCGCGAGATTCAATGCCGATTGCCCGCCAAGATTGGGCAAAAGAGCTTCAGGGCGTTCTTTTTCGATAATTCTTTCAAGCGAGGGAACAGTCAGCGGCTCGATGTACGTCGAATCGGCCATTACCGTGTCAGTCATAATCGTAGCGGGGTTTGAGTTGACGAGAACAATTTGATACCCCAGCGCGCGCAACGCCTTGCACGCCTGCGTTCCAGAATAGTCAAACTCGCACGCCTGACCAATGACAATAGGACCAGAACCAATAATTAGAACTTTCTTAACGTCGTCGCGACGTGGCATCTTGGCGTCTCCTGTAGAAAATGACGGGGCTATCGGAGGAAAAAGCTTCGAGCGTCGCAACGTTGAGGAGAAGAACTTGCCGCTATTCAAAAACCAAAGGGAATTGTTGCGAACAAACCTCGCGAAGAGGTTAAAAAACGACAAAAAAAAAGCCCTAACGACGCGATTGCCAAGCAAAGCAAAGTCCGCGCCCGCCAAGCGTTCGAAAGACTTTCGTCTCGACGCCCGTCCGAGCAAAACGGAACGTCGCAAATGGAGTTTTAAAGGCGCATTCTCTTGATTCCAACGCGTTGGAAACGACGAAGCGAAAGAGGCGCTGATAAAAATCAAGCCGTCCCTAAAATCGGGCCCATTATATATCAGACGGTTATTCCGTCAACTCGGAAAGTCTTTTTTTAAAGATAAACGCTTAAAACAGACAAACACAAATTAAGGTCAACTAATACTTTTGTAAGACAATACCGCGCGTTTAATCCAGCGAGGGCTCGGCTTCGCGACTGGTCAATATGACGCCTATTGAACGGATCAACGGGTCGATCCGCAACAAAGAGGAGTCTGAATATATGGCATAATACGCTTGATCCAGAAAGTTTTCTTCTTCGTCTTCCGCGTCCGGTTCGTCGTCGGCCCTTTCACGTAAAAACTGAAAAGAAACAGGCGTCATAAAAGCGGATTCCACGTTTTCTTCAATCAAAGAAATTGTGTTTTTTGAATAGCCTACGACGTCTTCAGTCGAAAAAATCAAACTGTTTCTCTGAAAATCTCGTTTCGACAATTCGGAACCATCGACAAACGAGTTTGATTCAACCACATCGTTTCGATTGACCATGAAACTGTCAAAACGAGAATACGAATACGCCAGAACGCTTAAACCCGCAAACAACGACACGACGACGGCAACACGACGCCAAACGAAACTTTGCTTCGCGGTAGAAGAAAAATCGAGGGATGAAACTTGACGGGGACTTTCAAAGCTTTCTTCGCGCAAAAAAAAGTCAAAATCACTTTGAAGCCTTTTAACCAAAGCGTCTTCCAGCTCGGCAACACTCTTCTTCCTTAACATTTTTTGACGCCGTTTCAACATAAGTCATCCATTACGGTCTAAGCTCGCCGCGTCTCTCAACGTTTCAACCGCCGCGAAGAAAACTCTTCAAGGTTTCGCATATGCTTTGCGAGCTTTTTTCGAATCCTGGACAAAAAAACCCTCGTCGTCACCACGCGTTTGTTTAATTCAGACGCAATACGCTCGTCTGAAAAACCGTCGACATACTTCATCCACAAAGCCTGAAACTCTTCGACGGACAATCTTTCTTTCGCAACGCGCCAAATGTTTATGTGTTCCTCAGAACAAACGACTTCTTCATCGGGCGAGAAATTATTAAAACGAACGCCGTTGGGTCTGCGTTCGTTTCCGGTAAAAATAAACTCCGAGACGGAATCTCCGACGCCAACGGAGTCGGAGATTCCGTTGTTGTAGGAAACAATTCTCAAATCCGAGGGTTTACTTTTGCGCGAATAATCAATCAGATTATTACGAGCGATACGATATAACCACTGCGCAAGATAGCAGCCGTCGTTTAAACTTGAAAGAGCCGCCAAGGCGCGCGTCAACGTCTCTTGCGCAAGTTCTTCCGCAAGGTCCTGAGAACGGACGCGTTGAAAGAGAAAACAGACAAGTCTGGCGCGATAGCGACGATCTATTTCGTTAAAAGCCTCGCGATCGCCTGACTTAAAACGATCGACCAACGTCGCGTCTTCCTGCCAATTTGCGTTCATTTCTCCCAACGCGTCTCGATAAAACTACAAATTTAGGTAAAAACAATTTCGACGTCAAAACGACCAACGAGTTCGCAAATCCAAAGTCCCCGTTGATCCGGACCCGACCGTCGTTTGCAATTACCTTCCGACGTCTACTATGGTCAACGGACTTGTTTGTTGATACAACCCCAAATCTGCTCGGCGATCTTCGCTATTTGTTCCGCCTTGATAGAAACGGAACCAACAACGTCGACGGTATCCGCCTCGTGCGAAACGACGACCTGATTAAGAATACCGACGCCAATTTCAGCTTCTTTTGGAAGATCATTCTTTTCCTTGATCTTCATACGGGCAATCGCTAATCCTCCGTTGGCGATATCGGCAAAATCCTGAGCCGAACCGGAGTCTATGGCTTCTAAACTGGAAGTAACGCAAACGCCGTCGTCAGTTCCTTTCGCCTGCCAGCTAAAAGACTTAACCTTTTTAAGCCAGACTACGGCGGCTTGGGCTTTGGAATCATCCTTTTTCTCGAGTTCAGAAACCGCTTTTTCAAAAAGATCAGACTTGTAGATATGTTCTACATAAAGCGCTCCGTCAAGTCGTTTTGCAATAAAAGCGTTCGTTTCCTGGA
>CAMZEO010000213.1 GCA_947305735.1 uncultured Planctomycetales bacterium
GAGGCTCTTACGTTGATTTTTGTCAAGGCGCAGCGACCAACGGGAGCGGTTATTTACGTTCCGCGCGGGAGCGCGAACCGGGAGTCCGCCGTCGGACCGCCGCTACATTTCGTCTTTTTCGGGGGCTTTTCCGCAGACGATGGTGAGATTGCCGTTGCGCTGCCGGATTTTATCGAGCATTTCCTTTTCGCGTTTGACGTCTTTGAGGACGAGCGAGTATTTGAGTTCGTACAGACTGCCGAGGTTGGTCGTTTGAACGCGTTCGAGAACGACGTTTTTCGCGTAGGCGGCGAAGAGATCGTTGAAAACGTCCGTGTAGTCGAGATCTTCGGGGATCGTGATTCGGAGCGTTCTGTTCGCCTCGCAACCTTCTCCGAAATTCAGGAGCGTGTAGAGCAGCATCATGACGGCGATCACGACGGTAAAAACGGCGGCGTAGACGACGTAGCCGGTGCCGCACGCGAGCCCCGCGACCATCGACCAGAAGATCGTCGCGATCTCTTTGGCGCTGCCCGGCACCGAGCGAAATCGAACCAGGCTAAACGCGCCCATAACCGCGACGCCGACCCCGAGATTCCCGTTGACGAGCAAAATCACCGTCTCCACCATCGCCGGAAGGAGCGCGAGCGTGATCACAAAGCTCTTCGAATACGTGCTGCGCACCATGTACGTAAGCGCGACGATCAGCCCGAGAACAAGCGCCGTTCCCAGACAGAGCAGGGTCGTTAGCGTCATATTGGCGGAGTCGGAGATAATGTTTTCAAGCATGGGAAGTCTTCTCCTTGTAGACAAAGCGGCGCGCCGCGTCGTATTTTGAAAAATGGACGGGAAAGATTCTCAACTCGGTAAGCGTCCGACTCAGCCACAGCGGCAACGTCTCGGGGACTTTGATCTCCATGATTCTCTCGCCGGGATCGAGCATGGGCGTTCCGTCGATCGACGCGTCGGGCGCGATTTCCAGCCGATCGGTTCGAAAACGAATATTCTCGTCGAATGTGACGCGCAAATATCGGTCGTCCGTTCCCCAAAACGCCGTTCGTTCGTAGAAAAGGAGGACTCTGGGCGCGAGTCGGTAGTAGCGAATCGTCCATTTGAGCTCGTCGAGAATCTGACCCGAGCGCCCCGACGCTTCCGCGCCGTCAAGAAAGGTCGCGACGTCGGTGATTTTCGCGGGGATTCTGCGTTTATACGAGATTCCGTCGAACTTCTTTTTCATCTCGAAGTAGACGGTCGAGTCCGCCGTCGGAGCGCCGTAACAGCGGAGCCGGAGTTTCTCTTTGTATTTCGGCTGAGACGCCGAACGCCGCGCCAGAAGCCAGTCGTTTGTGTCGAAATAGAGCGCCCCGATCGTCTGTTTGCCGTATCGATCGACGCGCGCGCGTTCCTGAAGTCGGCTCAGAAACTCCGCGTAAAGCGGCTCCGAAAGACGGTATTTCTTTTCGCGGCGCTCAAAAACCGCGCCGTCGGACGCCGCAATGGTCGACATTTCTTTTCCTTCCCGTCAATTCGGGCGTCGGAGCGTTTCCGCAATGTTCGTTTTCAATAATCCCCGGTCGAAAAAGACGTTCGCTCCTTCGACAAAATGTTAGAATAGGAAAAAAAACGTCGGCGTCAAGAGTCGGCGCGACACGATTTTGACGAGAACGCGCCGCTGGAAAATGTCGTCGCCGAGCCGTGCGCGAACGGAAACGGAATCGCCGACAGTTTCCCGTCAAGCGCTTGTTATTCGCGCCGAATCCACGTATAATAAGGAAGGGAAAAGCTCGGTTTTTGTCAAAATGGACGGAGCCCGTAACCCGACGCGTTCCGAAGGTTGTTCAGGTTTATGGGAGAGACGCGTATGAATTCGGGAATAATTCGATCGTCGTCACGATTCCGTTTAATAAATTGAACATAGGGAATCAGACAAAGGATCCCCCAAGAACCCCCCAGGTTCCTGTTTTGCCGTTCGACAATAACCAGGAAGAAAGAATATTGAAATTGTGCTCGGAACCGAGGTTCACTCAGGAAATAATGGAACTGCTTCAGTATAAAGACAGGAAAACAGTTAGAAACCATTTGAACAAGCTTCTTGAGCGGGGAAGAATCGCCATGACAATCCCGGACAAGCCTAAAAGCAAGTATCAGAAATATATTGCTATAAAGTAGTGTTTTTCCATACGTTTGAGAAGATAAAAGTCAAGTGAGAGACTATATTGAGAGAATAGCCGGGGATCTGGCGAACGAGCGCGCCACGACGCCGCAGTACGTCGAGTACGACGAGCCGCCCGTCGACGTCGCGGAATTGTTGCGCTACTCGGGGGTTCCGGCGGAGAAAGCGCGCGCCGCGGCGAACGGTTCCGTCGAGGATCGAGACGTTCTCGCCGGGGCGGAAAAGGCGATCGAGCTCGCGCGCGGTCGACTTGTCTACAAGGCGGGGTATATGACGGCGCCCCTGACGCTCGACGCGGAGGGGTTCCCCGTTCTTCCTTTTGAACAGCGCTCGAGGGCGCTCGCGCGGAATCTTCGCGGTTGCGCGAAGGTCGTTTTCTTCGCCGTAACGATCGGGTCGGCGATGGATCGGCTGATTCGACGCTACGAACGATCGGAAGTCAATCTTGCGCTTTTCCTTCAAGGGTACGGAGCGGAACGAGCGGAAGCGCTTGCCGACGCGCTGAATTCGGATATAAAAAAGGCTGCGGAACGCGCCGGATACAAGGCTCGGCCGAGGTTTTCGCCGGGTTACGGGGATCTTCCGCTCGCGGTGCAAAAAGATTTTCTCGCGTTGCTGGACGCAAGTCGGCGCATGGGGATCACGCTCGCCGACTCGTGTCTTATGGCTCCGTCGAAGTCGGTAACCGCGATTGTCGGACTAGAAAGAGTATAAGGATTGTCGTTAATGGATATACGCGATTTTATGAAAGGTAATTTCGTCGTCCTGGACGGCGGGATGGGAACGCTTTTGCAAGCGGCGGGGCTTCAGCCGGGCGAACTTCCGGAACGTTGGAACGTCTCGCGTCCGGAAGAGATCGTTCGTATTCAGAAATCGTATTACGACGCGGGCAGCAACGTCGTTTTGGCCAACACGTTCGGCGCGAACGGGCTGAAATTTGACGACGGCGAGCTGGAGCTTCTCATTAACGCCGCGATCGCCAACGCTAAGCGCGCGCGACGAGAGCGTCGGCGATTGGGAAAAGTTCGTCGCGTTGGATATCGGGCCGCTGGGCAAGCTCCTTAAACCTTACGGCGACTACGAATTCGAAGACGCCGTCGCCATGTACGCCAGGACGGTTCGCCGCGGCGTCGCCGCGGGCGCGGAACTGATCTTCATCGAGACGATGAACGACAGCTACGACACAAAAGCGGCTCTTCTGGCGGCGAAGGAAAACTCCGATTTGGCGGTCTTTGTGTCGAACGCGTACGGCGCCGACGGCAAGTTGATGACGGGCGCGTCCCCCGCCGCGATGGTCGCCATGCTCGAAGGCATGCGCGCGGACGCGATCGGCGCGAACTGTTCGCTCGGCCCCGATCAGCTTGTCGGCGTTATGGAGGAGTACCTCGACTACGCGTCGGTTCCGGTTTTGCTCAAGCCGAACGCGGGGCTGCCTCGCACCGAAAACGGCAAGACGGTGTTCGACGTCTATCCGCCGGAATTTTCCGAATCGGTCGCGCGGCTTATGGCGAAAGGGATCAGAATCGTCGGCGGCTGTTGCGGCACGACTCCCGACTATATCCGAGCCGTTCGGGAAAAAATGAATCGGCTGCAGCCGGTTCCCGTCGCGAAGAAAGAGCGTTCGCTGGTCTCGTCGTACGCGCGCGCGGTCGAATTCGGCAAAGAGCCGGTTCTTATCGGGGAACGCATCAATCCGACGGGCAAAAAACGCTTCAAGCAGGCGTTGCGCGAAAACGATATCGACTATGTTCTGGGCGAGGGGTTGAAACAGCAGGACGCGGGCGCGCGCGTGTTGGACGTCAACGTCGGTCTGCCGGAAATAGACGAGCCCGCCATGCTCGTCGCCGTCGTCAAGGAACTTCAGGCGGTTTCCGACCTGCCTTTGCAGCTCGACACGACCGATATGACGGCGATGGAGGTCGGCCTTCGCGCCTATAACGGCAAGGCGATGGTCAATTCCGTGAACGGCAAAGAAGAGGTGATGAGCGCGGTCTTTCCGCTCGTCGCGAAGTATGGCGGCCTTGTCGTCGCGTTGACGCTCGACGAAGACGGGATACCCGATAACGCGGAAAAACGAGTCGAGATCGCCAAAAAGATTATCAGACGCGCGGCGGACTACGGGATCGAGAAAAAAGACCTTATTTTCGACCCGCTCGCGATGGCGATTTCCGCCGACACAAAAGCGGCGATCGCGACGCTGAAGGCGGTTCATGACATACGGCATGGTCTCGGCGTCAACACGTCCCTTGGCGTGTCGAACGTGTCGTTCGGGTTGCCCGCGCGCAGTATTGTCACGGCGACGTTTTTCGCGCTGTGCCTCGAGGAAGGACTCTCCGCGGCGATTATGAACCCGTTCTCGCAAGAAATGACGGGCGTCTATTATTCGTTCAAGGCGCTTCACGACATGGACGCGAACTGTATGGACTATATCGAGTACGCGTCGAACCTTCCGACGACGACGGTCGTCGCGTCGGCGCCGGGAAGCGGCGCGTCGGCGGAACAGGGGACGGCCCCGACTTCCGAGACGACCGAGTTGCAAAACGCGATTGTTCGCGGACTTAAAGAGAAGACCGGGCGCATTACAAAAGAGTTGCTCAAAGATCGTAAACCTCTTGAAATCGTGCAAAACGAAGTGATTCCCGCGCTCAATACCGTCGGGGAGCAATTTGAGAAGAAAAAGGTCTATTTGCCTCAGTTGCTGATGGCGGCGGACGCGGCGAAAGCGGCGTTTGAAGAGGTCAAACTCATGATGGCGAAGTCGGGAGACGGCGTCGCGCCTACAAGAAGCCCCGTCGTCATCGCGACGGTTCGCGGCGACATACACGACATTGGGAAGAATATCGTCAAGCTCATTTTGGAAAATTACGGATTCGCCGTTTCCGACCTTGGCAAAGACGTTCCGGCTCAAGCGATCGTGGACGAGGCGGTTCGACTTCGCGCGCCGCTTGTGGGTCTGAGCGCGCTCATGACGACGACCGTGCCCGCGATGGAGGAGACGATCAAATTGCTTCGCGAACAGGCGCCCTGGTGCAAGGCGTGCGTCGGGGGCGCGGTGCTGACCCAGGAGTACGCCGATCAGATCGGCGCCGACAAGTACGCGCGCGACGCCATGGAAACGGTTCGCTACGCCGAACAAATCGAGGCGGAGCCTAAATGAAAACGCAATTTACGCCGCGCCAACTGTTTTGAGAAGTCGACTCCATGACGAAACGAGAAAAGAAAATCGGACTGACGACGAAGATTTTTGTCGGGTTATTGACGGGGCTTTTGGTCGGCGTTCTTTTTAACCTATGCGTTCCCAACGGATACGTTCGGGACGTCGTCTTTGTCGACGGGTTGTTTTACGTCCTGGGGCAGGGGTTTATTCGGCTCATGAAGCTGCTCGTCGTGCCGCTGGTGTTCTTTTCGATCACGCGCGGCGCGTCGGCGGTCGGAGATCTGTCGTCGCTCGGAAAAATCGGGGGCAAGACGCTCGCGTTTTACCTGTCGACGACCGCGCTCGCGGTTTCCGTCGCGCTGTCGGTCGGCTCGTTGATCGGGCCGGGGATTGGGCTCGACATGACGACGCTCGAAACGCAGGAACTTGTCGAAACCGCCGCGCCGTCCGTGAAAGAAACGGCGCTCAATATCGTGCCGGAAAACCCCGTCGCGGCGCTCGCGGGCGGGGTCATGCTTCAAGTCATTTTCTTCGCGCTAATCGTCGGAATTCTAATCGCCAAGATGGGCGAGCGCGCGAGCGCGATCGCGACGTTTAACGCGCAATGCAACGACCTGATGATGGAGATGACGTCGCTGGTCATGCGGTTCGCGCCGATCGGCGTCTTCTGTCTGATCGCGAGAACGTTCGCCAATCTTGGGTTCGACGCGTTCGCGCCGCTGCTCAAGTATATGCTCGCCGTGTGTCTTGCGCTTTTTATTCAGTGTTTTATCGTCTATCAGGCGATGTTGCTTGGATTTGCGCGCCTCAATCCGATCCGTTTTCTCGACAAATTCTTTCCGGTTATGGCGTTTGCCTTTTCGACGTCGACGTCCAACGCGACGATTCCGATGAATATCGAGTACTTAGAGAAGAAAATCGGCGTTTCGCGGAAATTCGCGTCGTTCGCGATTCCCCTGGGGGCGACGATCAATATGGACGGCACGTCGATTATGCAGGGCGTCGCGGTCATGTTCGCCGCCCAGGCGTACGGAATCCATCTGGAATTGTCGCAGTTCCTTACGGTGATCGCGACGGCGACGCTCGCCTCGGTCGGCACGGCGGGCATACCTTCGGTCGGACTTGTCACGCTTTCGATGGTTTTCTTGTCGGTCGGGTTGCCCGTCGAGGCGATCGGGCTGATTATCGGAGTCGATCGGATTCTCGATATGATCCGCACCGCCGTAAATGTAACCGGCGACGCCGTTTGCGCGACAATCGTCGCGAAAGGGAACGGCGACTTCGACCCGGACGTCTTTTGGGATCGGAAACAAAGCGGACGCCCGGATTGAGGCGCGCGGTCGTCGCAAGACGACGGAGGCCGCGCGAAGCGAATCGCCGCCGCGCCGCCTTCAGAAAGGACGTCGGACCCAGACCCGGCGCGAAGCGCCGCGAGCCGTCGTCGCAAGACGACGGAGGCCGCGCGAAGCGAATCGCCGCCGCGTCGCCTTTGGAAAGAACGTCGAACCCAAGCCCGGCGCGAAGCGCCGCGAGCCGTCGTCGCAAGA
>CAMZEO010000214.1 GCA_947305735.1 uncultured Planctomycetales bacterium
AACGCGGGCGCACTTTTCGAAAACATTTTAGCCACGAATTAAAGGTTCCGACAACCCGGCGCTTTGCTTGAAAAGGGGATGTGTTTTCCAACTCCTTCCTTTTTTCGCCGCGCAGACGAATGCGCGGTGCAAAGTTTATGATTTATCACGACTTGTTCCTTTCCTGCGAAACCCGCGTCTAAACAAGGATTCGTTTCCTCGGAAAGAGGCTAGACAGATTGAAAACGTTGTTCCAAAAAGGTTCTAAAAGTTGGGAATCATGACGATTGGTCCTGTTGACGACGAACTCAAGATACTTGACAAATACTTTGTAGTGTTAAATTAGAAACATTGTGGTTCGAGCAAAATTAACCTGCCGCTTTTTTAATACATTTATAGGGATGTTAAAACGCCGACTTTAGATATTTATTTGTAGACATAATATGTAACGGGTATGGAAAAAGTCTGCGAGACCACCTTCACATATTCTTGACGGTAGCGTCTTCGCATTCTTGTGGTCCTGGTATCTGCAATATAACCAACGCTAAATCTGAGCGGGACGCAATCTTAGTTTTTGGAACAATAGAAACGTTTCGCCGACGGTATCCTCCGCTTGCGCATAACAGCAGCTATTTGCCGCCAATAGAATCGGGAGGGGGCATATCCTCCGCTCGCGCGCGCGATAGAGGAACGCGCTCAATCACACGACGCCATTGTAACAACCCAATTATCCGGCGCAGACAAGCGGAAGAAAGAGGTTAAATACCATCAACGTTCTCTTGTTGAAACTGCCATGTATTGGCGAATACCTTCACGACGGTTATTCTCTCAATACGTCTCAGATTCATCCTGTTTTACTTGGGATTCCGCTTGGCGGAAACGAAGATCATTTCGCGCCTGAACAGAAACGAACAACTTTCCATGAAACGCCTCAAAGAACTCGTCGCCTTTTATTTCGCTCTTTTTCCGGGACTCCTCTTCTCCATTTCCGCGCTGAAGGCTCAAGAGGCGCCCCGACTTACGCGAGCTTCCATATGTTTTAGAGTTGGTTGCAACATTTGGATGGACGACGCCCGTTTTGCGCAACTTCTCGAAATGTTTGACAGACGTCCCGGCGCGACCGACGAAATAACGTTCTTTACTCAGGGAACTCATACGCCGATTGCCGACGAAGAACTTGAACGTCGTTGCGTTCTCTTAAAACAAAGAATCAACGAGGCGCGCGCGCATGGCTATCGCGCCGGAATCAACATTTTGTGCACGGTCGGACACCATCCTGAAGATCTTCCTCATTCAATTGGAACGGAGTTTCCAAGAGCGCGAACATTGGACGGCAAAACCGCCGAAGCGACGCTCTGCGTTAACAACGACGTCTTTCGTCAAAGAATACGCCGAATCTACGCCGCGATGGCGAACGCGAATCCCGATTATATCTGGATCGACGACGACGTTCGAACCGGACATATGTTGGATTCATACGGAACGCCCGGTTCCGTGTGCTTCTGCGATCGCTGCTTGAAAATTCTCGCTCAAAAGTTCGACGTCGACATCGATCGGGATTATCTCAGGGAACGACTCGACGATCCGAGCGTTCTATCTAAAATACGCGAGTTTACGTCGGATTCCTACGACCGATTGTTCGCTTTAATCGAAGAAACCGTTCATAACGTCGACCCTGATATGCCGCTGGGTTTCATGACGGGCGAACGATACGACGAAGGTTACGACTTTGAACGTTGGGCGAAAACTCTGTCGGGTCCTGATAAGAATAAAGAAGTATACTGGCGACCGGGAGGAGGATTTTACGAGCAATCTTCCATGAGCTCCCTGTTTGGAAAATCGCATGAAATCGGAAGACAGGTTTCTCTTCTTCCGCCGGAAGTCGTCGTCATCCAATCGGAAATTGAAAATTTTCCCTACCAGTTGTTGATGAAATCCGCCGCCGTAACGACGCTGGAGGCGGTTTCTCACATTGCGGCGGGTTGCACGGGCGCCGCGTTTAACGTGCTCACAAACAACGACGAGCCGCTGGACGAATACGAAAATATGATCGCGACGATTGCGGAGAAAAGACCTTTTTTCGATCTGGCGGTTCAAAAGTTGGGACGCAATCCCAACGTCGGGGCGTTTCCGCTTTGGGAAAAAACTGACGCCAACTATCCGAACAGAACTCCCGTTCAATTCTTAACGTCGTGCTTTTCCGAAACGGGCGTTCCGATCGCTTATAAATTTCTCCCCGGACAAACGAACGTCGTTCTTCTATCGCGCGCCTATCTGAGTCATCATACGCCGGAAGAAGTCAAAAAACTATTTCAATTGGGAATCTATACCGATCTTGACGCGGTTAATTTAGCGAACGACCCGGCGACATACGCTTTGAACGATCTTACGGGCATGGAATACGGCGGAGAAATACGCGTCGACGGAATTGAGAAAATAACGGAACATCCTCTTAACGGTTCCTTTGCCGGAAGAACGCGCGACTTGCGTCAATCCTTCTGGCGCGAACCTATTTATTCGTTGAAGAAAACAAGACCCGGCGTCGAGACGCTGTCAAGTTGCGTCGATTACGGCGGAGATCAAAAGGCGGAAACAATCGTCGGTATTTTTGAAAATCCGGCGGGAGGTCGAATCTGCGTCAACGGTTTTTATCCCTGGGGTAACTTTTACAACTATTCGAAACAATCTCAAATCCGCGCGATCATGCGCTGGCTCTCGCGAGATCGGTTGCCGGGCTACGTCGATTCTTTCGCTAAAATCAATTTCTGGTTGCGCGCCCCTAACGCGGACGGCAGTTTTGCCGGAATTGCGATTAACTCCAACTACGATACGGTTAAGGACGTCTCGATCATGCTGAAAACCGACAAAGATTCGATCGACGTTTACGACTATTCCCTTCAAAAAACGACCGTCAAAGCGTCGTCTTCCGACGAAGCGGGATATCGACGTTTTATCGTTCCCAAAATCAATCCCTGGGAACCCGTGTTGTTCGTCTGCGAATAATCGTCCGAATTCATTCGCTCGTTTTGGAAAGCGTTCTCGTTTTAAATAAAGACGTTTGGGACGTATCGGAAAATATCCCATATTTTCGACGATCGTCGATTATCCGACGTATGGCGCGCGAGAGCCGCCGACAGTTTTTGCCGCAGGTAATTAAAACTGAAAAATTCACGCTTTATGAGGAAAAAAACAATGAAGTCGAGCAATCCTTCGTTTTTCCGTCGCGCTCGGCGGGGTAGTTTCGCGTTATTCTCGCTGACGACGGCGCTTATCGTCGTTTTTTCCCAATATTTGCTCTTTGGAGAAGACGCGCCGCGACCAAACATTACTATTTCAGATTTTGAAGGGCAAAATTATGAAGACTGGACGGCGGAAGGCGACGCTTTTGCGTCCGCCCCCGTCGCGGGATACAAGCGCGGAGGAATGGGCGACGTTTTCGGCTTTCACGGAAGAAAACTGGTTAACACGTTCGTTCCAAACGGCGACGAGGCGACGGGAACGCTGACGTCGCCCGAATTTACCGTCGAGCGCGAAAATATCGTCTTCTACATTGGAGGCGGTCGTTTCCCTGGAGAAACGGGAATAAGTCTTCTGATCGACGGAAAGGAAGTTTTCACGGAAACAGGTCTTTTTTCCACGCCGCAAGTCGGACATGAAGGTCTGGAACGAAGAGTCTGGCGCGTCGAACCCTTTATGAATCAAAAAGCCAGGATCGTCGTCTTCGATAAGAAAGCGGGAGGCAATTGGGGACACGTAAAGGTCGACTATATCTATCAGACCGACAAAGCCGTCGCCAACGTCTATAACGAGTTGACAATAGACGATTCCGCCAAGCCTATCCCTTACAACCGGATGCTGTTCGGACAATTTATCGAACATTTTCATCGTCAGATTTACGGCGGAATCTTTGATCAGGGATCTCCGCTGTCCGACGAACGAGGATTTCGTCAAGACGTCGTCGACGCGTTAAAAGAACTGAATATTCCGATCGTTCGTTGGCCGGGCGGTTGCTTTGTTTCGGCGTATCACTGGATCAACGGAGTCGGTCCCGAACGGCAACCGTGCTTCGACAAAGCCTGGCATGTCGAAGATCCCAATACTTTTGGAACGGCTGAATACGTGGCCTGGTGTCGGAAAATCGGCGCGGAACCTTATATCTGCGCGAACGCTGGAACGGGGACTCCCGAAGAAATGAGCGATTGGGTGGAATACTGCAACCTCAACGTCGGCAAGTTCGGACGTATGCGCGCCGCTCACGGTTACGACGAACCCTTCAACGTCAAATATTGGAGCATCGGCAATGAAAACTGGGGCGGTCATGAAATGGGAGCTAAAACGACGCAAGAATGGGGGCCGCTGGTTCGAGAGTCCGCGAAACTAATGATTAACACCGATCCAAACGTCAGATTGTTCGCCGCCGCTTTGCCGAACGAGGACTGGACGATTCCGCTGCTAAAAACCGCCGGGAGTCTCCTCGATTACGTATCCATTCACGGGTACTGGTCTTGGCTCGACGGCGACAAAAAGCCGTTGCCCTATGCCGAATGCATGACGTTGACGACCAGGCCCGAGTCGGATATTTTGCATACGATCGATATGTTGGAAAGAACGGGTCTTAGGGGCAAAATCAAAATCGCGTTCGACGAGTGGAATCTTAGAGGCTGGCATCATCCGGGAATTGGTAATCCCAAAACGCTGGATCTCGAAGCGCGCAACCTCAACGACGATAATTCCGTTTACACGATGGCGGACGCGGTTTTCGCCGCGTGTTTTCTGAATTCCTGCCTGCGACGTTGCGAGGACGTGGAAATCGCGTGTTTCTCCCCGATTGTAAACGTTCGCGGGGCGTTGTTCGTTTATCCGGGCGGCATTGTCAGGCGTCCGACATTCTATGTTTTCAAACTTTACGGCGATTTGCTCGAAAAGAATTGGCTCCCCGCTGAATTTAACTCTGAAACGTTGACCGTCGGCAAGAAAACGACGCCTAAACTTGACGCGATTGTCACGACAAACGACGCGCGAGATAAATACGCGATCGTTCTTGTCAACAAGGATCCTGAAGGCGTCGCCGCCGCGTCGATCAACTTGGAAAAAATGATTGGAATAATTCCTCAAGAGCTCCCCGCGACGATTCTGAGCGGTCGTTCGCCGGACGACTATAACGACGTGGGAAGCGAAAATAACGTCGTTCCCGAAGAGACGATTCTAAAGGTCGAAAACAATCAAATACTATTGCCTCCGCGCTCGATTGTTTTCATACGGCTTTCCCGATAGTTCCAACGCCGCGGACGCGACGCGAAATTCGACGTCCGTTCGTTGGACATGCGCCGCGAACATTAATCGGGACGATTCTTTCAGAGAGACCGCCGCCGGAGTCGGACGACGACGCGGATTCCGACCCTGGCGGCGTCGACTCAAGACCTTGACAATCTTCCTTAATCGTCAAGACTAAATTCAAATTCCTGACGTTCGCCCCTATGCCAGGCGAGATCGCGCGTGGCGGGCGATATGGCGAACAACGGAGAAAAGGTTTGAACTTTAACGTTCTTCATATCTTTCGAAAATTCCAAAAGTTGCAGCCAACCGTCTCCGCCGTTGCCTTCCCATCCTCCGCCCATCGCTTGAGTGTCGAAAAGCAGTTGGGCGACTTCTTTGCCCGCTTCGTTTTTGTCGATTCTAAAACCGGAGCAACCGTCCATATTATCGGCGGTTGAAACATGTCCGCACAGAACCATTCGAATATTGGAAGTCGGATAGACGAGTTTTTCCCAGATAGCTTGGCCGGGATTGCCGCCCTCTTTGTTAAGACCGTACCCCTCCCCGGAAATACGCTCGCTGTTGTCGAGATGAGAACGCAGATAAGAGTGCGTGACGAGAATTCCAAAAGCGTCCGCGTTTTCGGGACGCTCGAACACGCTTTTCGCCCATGCCAGCGCTTCGTCGCGCGGCGCGAATTCAACGGCGACGATCACGACGCGGCGTCCGTCTGTTCCGGTTATTTGATAAGCCGCGTTTTCAAGAGTTTTTACCCCGTAGGCGTTTTCGCCGACCTCAAAAAGAACATGCGCGTTCGACGGATTGCGATCGACTGGAAAATAAGCGTTGAATTGCGTTTCCCGATTCAACGAAGAACGCGTCCCGTAATGATTGCCGTCGGGATAAATATACGGCCCGTAATCATGATTGCCGGTGCAAACGATATAGGGACAAACGCCGTCAAGTCTGCCAAACGCGCGCGACGCGCACTCCCACATCTCTTTGCTCGTTTGATTGGCAAATTTGCCGTCGCCTTTCTGAAGATTGTTTGATTCGACCATATCGCCGACGCAAACGACCTCTTTAATATTAAGTTTTTCAACGTTTTCGGCAATCCAGGTCATCATCAGGTCGTAAATGCCCTGATTACGCGAATACCGCGTGTACGCTTGAGGGTCGGGCACGACGACAAGATTCCATCCGCCTTCTTGTCGAACGGTCGGAGGTTCGTATTTGGGCGCGTCTTGAGCGTATGACGAAACCGCGCTCGACGAGGCGACGAAAATGAGAAACAGACAAAAACAACACCTTTTCAACATAGATATTCTCCTGAAAGCTGCGGAAAAGCGAATTCCAATCGGCGAAAAACGCCGTCGGCGCCGTCTCACGCATTATACGTCTTTCCAACGTCGCAAGCAAGAAAGACGTCTTCCCTTTTGAAAAAAACGCGACGACGCGTTAAGAAGTTGGCGACGTCAAGAAGCGTTCCGCGCGAAGCGCGGCCAATCGCCGAGAGATTGCGACGAATAATCTGAACGGGCAAATTTTAAAATGATCCGCGCGGCGTCGCGATTCGTTAAAAAAACGCCGCCGCGCGTTTGAAGCGCGGC
>CAMZEO010000215.1 GCA_947305735.1 uncultured Planctomycetales bacterium
CGCCGCAAAATTGAAATTCCATGTAATTTCTCCTTAATATTATCGGGAAACCAGTTCTCAGTTTTCCTCAATGAACGCGCGAAAAAAAAAGGCGTTTAACTTGCTCGCTCTCGGTGATTATACGATTTTGGATTCAAAGATTCAAGAATTGAACGAAATTTTTAAGATAGAGACGAAACAAACGTTTCGGAAACTTGACGATTGTCTTTCTTTTTGGTATCGTGGAATGCCGTTGAAAACGCGTCGCGTTTTCAATCAGCTTAAACGATGGAGATTGTCGTATGAAAAAGTATCGAACGTCCGTTCTTTGGTGCGCGCCCCTTGTCGCTTTGGCGCTTCTTGCGTTTCACAATCGTTTCGTCGCGCCTCGCGTCGAAGCGCAACAGACCGTCCCAGCAAACGCCGATTTAGATTCCCCGCGCAGAGCGATTGAGAAATTCTTTGAAGACTTGAGCGCGCCCAATGGAAACGCTCGTCAAGCCGTCGATAATCTCGTAATGAATACGCCGATGGCGGAAAATGAAAAGGCGCGTTCGAAAATTCTCGACAGCTGGAAAACGATGAATACGAATTTTGGCGGTTACGTCGAACTGGAAGAAGTCGGAGTTCGTTACGTTGGCGTCGATTTGGTCGTGTTCCGCTACTTGTGCAAATTTGAGAATTACCCTGTCGTATGGTATTTTACGTTTTATCGTTCTCGGTCGAAGTCGTCTGAAACGCCGTCGAATCCGTGGCGGCTTATCGGAGTGCGTTACGACGCCAACTTAGACGCCGCTCTTCTCGACGCGACTTTTAACGATTCCCCCAAGTAACAAAGCGACGCCCTTCCCGTCGCTTTGGAATACGCTTTGTTTGAGGGAAAAAACTTCGCGGGAACACCGTTTACGCGAAGGGAGAACGGGGACGAAGACTTCTTCTCGCCAAATTTCTTACTCGGCGACGATTCTAAACTCGTTTGTTTTGGAATCGAACCGGGCCCAGATAAACTTTGCTACAGTTTTGCCGTCGACTTTGGACGTTCGTCCTACGAGAAACAAGGGTTTATCTTTGTCATTTGACTGTTTGGATTCGGGAACGAGACTCCAGCCGTTTGAGCCGTCAAGCGTAAACGAAGCGACGTTGTTCAATTCTTCGTCGACGCATAGCGATCGAAGCGTTACGGCTGGCGCGTCGTCTCTCGGATAGAACGCGATGAAAACTTTGTCGTTCCACGCCGCGATCGACTGGGGGCCGTAATGGGTCTCTACGTCAAAATTTACGCTTGCTTTTTGAACCAGATTAAATTCGGAATCGTAGACAAGCGTCAAATTGTCTTTGTGCGGGTCGTAAGTCGAGGGACCGCCGACGTAAAATTTTCCGTTCAGATAAACGACTCCGTCGGCGCCTGGACAGCCTTCCAATTTGACTTTGCGCGTTAGATTTAAATCCAAGTCGTATTCGTAGAGCGCGACGCCTTCGTCGGACGACATGGACGCGTACAATTTGCCGTTAGCCAGGCAAGGATCTCCGGAATGCTGGGGAGCGGAAACGCTTTTAAGAACATTTCCTTGCCAATCGATTTTATAAATTCTATTGGTAAAGACGGCGTATATCGCGTCTTCGTCGCAACAAATTCCCTGAACGTGTCCAAGTCCTTCGTCAAGCGCGCCCGGTTCCGTAACTATCGCTCGAGGCGCGAACTCGTCGGCGACAACGTACTGCAAGTCACTTTGCGCGAAGAAATCCGTTAATACGAATAAAGACGCGAGGAACGCGCGGCGTAAAAGTCGTGTTCTCATAAAATAATTCCCGTCTATGTCAGCGTAAACAGCGGTCTTGTCCTAGAGCCGCTTTCCAATTATAGCATGGTCGTTCAGCAAAGAAAGCAAAAACAAGAAGAAAAACAAAACGTCCTTTCCGCAACTATGCCAAAAGGACGTTTCGAACTCGGATAACTCGGCGCGTTTAGAAAGACAGTCTCGTCGTAAACTCCGTTCTAAGGTCGTCGCCCGATTTCATCTTCGTAAAGACGGGCGCGGCGCCTGAGACGTCGGCTTTCTGATAGTCGGTTTGCCAGTACCCTAACTCGACGCCGGTCATAAAATTAGGCGTCCAATTATAAATGGCGTTTACAAAATAGACGTCGTTCTTTGTTCTCGACGTCGCGACGCCGCCCGACGCGACGGACGTTCCAACAAGATCGCCTTTATCGGGTTTATCAAGTCCGTAGCCGATATTGGTGGCAAATTTCTTCGTCCAGTCGGAATGCAACGCAAGCCATCCTCCTTTGTCTCCGATCGCCTCGCGACGATAAAGATCGACGCCTTGATTAATTCCTCCGCAGAAGGAACTGAGATTGGCGCCCATAAAGAATTCGCCGTGAATTTTATGTTTTTCGGTAATCGGAGTTTCGAAATCAACATTGCAAGACCAGGTTCTGATCGCGCGCTTTTCCGCCGTCGAACACATGGGAACGCCTGAAATTGGGGAAAAACGGTAGTACTGTTCGCCGATATGCCCGGAAAGACCGAGCGTAACGGGTCTTCCCCCAAGCGATTCTTTAAACAGATCGGCAGAGACGCGCGCTTCAAGAATCGGCCATCCGGACGACGCGGGCGAAACTCCCGCCGTAGAGGAGTAGTCGCCGATCACATTGTCGCAGATTGCTATTTGTCCGAGAAAATGCGCGTCCGAACTTACCGTGTATCCTTGTTCATACCGAATTTGAGCCCGTCGATATTGAATATTGCCCGCGAATCCCATTGGAAGGTAATTGAGCATTTGAGCGGCGCCCGGCGAAATGACTTCCCAATCCTGTCCGGCAAGAAAACGTCGTTCGCAACATTTGTCGACCAGTTCCACATAAGCGCGTCGCAACTGCGCGCCGCCTTTATTTTTGGAACCGTTTGGATAACCTTGGAAGTCGAATTCAAAACACCCGCCGAGATCCGCGTTCAACCGTTCGACGCGCGGTCCTTCAATTTTAAATCCGAGACGCGACGTCCTCGCGTCGACGGCAAACCCGGACGATTCGTCGACGTCTTTTGACTGCGCGTACAAAATGTATTCTCCTGGAACGGCTCGTTGCGAGTCGCAAGAGACCGACGCGTTTAAAAACCCGTAGGGCGTGATTTTAAAGGCTCCCTTAGTCCAGGAAAAACCTCTCATTTCTTCGCGCGCCGCTTCAAGTTCCGAACGCGTCGCGTAGACGCTTTCGTTTTCGTCGACATACTCGTCAGCGTAACTATTTTTCGTTTCCGCGACGAGAGGAGGCAATTTCTCGCTCTCGCGCGTTAGAAGGGGCTCCTTGACAAATTCGACGGAGGAGCGGTTTTCAATAGCCAATCGATCGACTTTCGGAGGTTTTGGAGCCTCTTGGGTATGTTGCATCTTTTCGCGCATTCGTTTAAAAGGTCGCAAATTGGCAAAGAAACGCTCGTCGTCTTTGGAGTTTTTTTCGTGAACAACGCTGTTTTGAGACGTTTTTAGTCCGGCGATCTCCAAGTCGTCGCGAAAAGATGAAGAGCTTTCCTTTTGTTCGGACGAAGTTATTATTTCCTCCTCCTTCCTCATTTCTTCCGAATCGTCCGCTTTGTCGGTTATTTGCGCGTCAAGTTTCGACTCGCCGGAACATTCCGGCGCGTCTTCTTCACGATTGGAATAACTCGACATGAACGCGTTGTTTGTATCGACGCTTTTAAATTGTTCGGAGGGTTTCCAGACAATCGCGGGCATATCGACGTCTTCCGGTGTTTCTATCGTCGCTACCTTCATCGTCATAGGAATTAGCGCGAACGATCGCGGAAACTTGACGGATTGAATTGTCGACGTTCGATCGGCTCGTCCGCGCGAAACGATTGCGAACGCCTATGTTTCCCGGCGCGGAGAAATTTGCGGGAGCCGCCCTTTTTGACTCCGATTCGTTTTTTGGAGCGGCTGGCAAGGAGGAATCGTCAAACGTTCGAAAAGTCTTGCCGCCGGGTTTACCGTTAAAGTAAGTTTGGTTTTTCGCGTGAAAGTGGTCGTCGACCGCGACCGCCGCCTTTGGCGCGGCGACGCGATCAGGACGTCGAACCGCGTATGGCGCGGCAGGCGTCTGAGCTAAAAGCTGCGGCGCGCCCGAAGACGGATAGGACGTCGGCGCGAGAACCTGAGCCGAAGCGAAGGACTGCGTCGGAACGGGAGCCGGAATCTGCGCGGAAATCTGATTGTGAGCAAGCCCCCGCGTTTGGGAAGGAACTTGCTCCGGAACGGGAAGCGGAGCCAAAGTCGACGCGATCCGTCCCTGAATAGTATTTGCGTAGGGGCTAGTTTGGGTCTGTGTCGGCGCGGAAGTCGGGGTCGCTAAGGGTGTTTTGGGGAAGATTGTCGAGGAAGGAAGCCGAACGAGTTGATTATGAGAATTAAGTCCTTCGTTCGTATCTGCCTGAACGCTGAATTTTTCGCTTGGCGGCGTAAGCCCCAACGCGGAGAAATCTGAGTTGGGAAGACTTGGAGTCGAAAAATTAGGATTCGAGTACGCGAACGCGAAACCCTCTTCATCCAAATCTTCCGTTTCCATTTCCGCTCTTTCCTCGAGCGCGTCGATTTCAATTTCCCCGTCGAGAAGCTCGAGCGTTTCCCCGACAAAGTCTGCCGCTCTGAATTCGGAAGCATCGGCGTTTGCGCGATCGATTTGAACGGCCAGTTCGACAATCTCTCTCGTTAGTTTTTCTTTCGAGGACTCGCGAGGAACCGAAGGAGATTCGATACTTGAAATCCTCTCTTTCGCCGATTCCTGCGGAACCGAAGGCGCGTCGATATTCGGACTTCCTGGAATTGCGTCAAGCGTCGAAAGGGAAGCCGGCGGTTCGATCGCTTCGTCCGAAGCCAAAAGGAGAACGGAAGGAACCGAAACCGCGACATTGTCTCCGCCTTGCTTCGCAGGTTCTTCCAACTCGATCGGCTTCGTTTCTTTTTCAACGAACTCTTCAGTCGTTTCTTTAATAGCCGCCTTTTCGTCAATCGCTTCTTCGATCGTTCCCTCTTCAGCGGTTTCTTCCTCAATCGATTCCTTCTTGACGCCTTCGCGAGAGACGTCTTTCATAGATTCCGCATCGTCTCGTTTTACTGGAATTGAAGCAAGCGTATCGACAGACGACGCGTTACGCCCGAACGACAGACCCGCGCTTGGCGTAAGTTCAACTCTCGCGCGCCGAGCGGAATCGTTTTCCCCTTGCGATTCCTCGGCATTAACGAGAACCGCCGTACCGAAGAGAACGAGGATTCCCGTCAGAATGTAGATGAAGACGGCTAATACTATTCCAAATATTTGCCGCGAGTTGGCCCGATTGGCCAAGCGCTCCCGAATTGATTCCTTCAACCGGGGTCGCGTTGAATCTGATGCGCTTGCCATTGTCTTGTTCATTCCACGTCCTGCCGCGACGTCGTCAAATCTTCTTGTTTGTATTTTTGACCGAACCCGTTGACACCGAGAATGTCGCTCCAAAACGGGTTCAGGCGTTGAAAATTGCGGTACGTTGACAGTCGAACGGATCCCCTCCGAACAAGTCGTTTAGGGAGTCAATCCGCAACGTCGCGCGTCGTAGGCCATACCGTCCCTACAACGCTCCGTATTGGTTTAATCGGAATAAAAAGACTACCGGTTGAGATTTTTTCCGATTAACCAGATAAAAACGTTCAAAATGGGGAAAAAAGCAGTTTTTTCAAAAAAAACGCTTGAAAGCGAAGGCTATGACCGTTAAACTTCTGTCAAGTCGCGTTGTGGGAGCGTTCTTTTAAGGAACAACTTTTGCAAAGACGTTTATCTTAAAGTCGACAAGGATAACGCTCGCTCGTTCCTTGGCGCGTTTTTAGCGGCGCGACGCGGTTACCTATACTATTTTCGCGAAAAAATTTTTAATAGGAGTTTTTCCATGGCTGAAGGAAAAGGCGGCGTCGCAATGTATCCTCGATTGCAGATTGCCTACGCTCTTGAATTCGCAATTTGGGGCTGCTGGTCTTATATGCTCGGCGCTTACTGCGGCGATCACAAGATCGCCCAAGGTTCGCTCTACGCGGCTTTTGCGTTCGGCGCCCTGTTCGCCCCCATTGTTGGTCCCATCGCCGACAAAAAATTTGCCGCTCAGAAAGTTCTTGCGTTCATGCAAGCTATCTGCGGTATTTCATTGTTGGCGTGCAATAAAATCGCTCACGACGTCGCCGCTTCAGGCGCGACCGAGCCGGGACTTGTCTGGTGGGCGTTGATGTTCGTCGCAGGCTTGATGTTTATGCCGACGATTCCCCTTCTTAACGCGATCGTTTTCAAGCATATTCCAAACGATAAGAAAGCTCCCTTTGTTTTCATTTTCGGAACGCTTGGCTGGATCGCCGTCAACCTGCTGCTCGCTAAAATGGGCGACGTCGGAAAGGAAAAATTCTATATCGTCGACGGCGTTATCGCCGTCGCGTTCGCCGTTTACGCGTTGACTCTTCCGAACACTCCTCCGTCAGGTTCTTCGAACGGAGATCCGCTTGGACTAAAAGCGCTCGGTCTGTTCAAACGTTTCGATTTTGCGATCTTCATCATCTGCGCGACGCTCGTAGGCATTTTTGGTTCAAACTTCTATTTTCCTCTGTTCGGCGAATTCTTCTATTCCGACAAAGGCGTGTTTAACCAATACTCGGAAATCATCTTCATGGCCGCGCTTGCGTTTGCGGTCGCCAAGATCGGTTTGAAGTGGACGTTGACTCTTGGTCTTGGCGCGTGGGGCGTTCGCTACCTGCTCTTCGCTCAAATGAACGACGGTTGCGCGCTCGTCGGCATCTTCTGCCACGGCCTTGCTTACGCGTTCCTTTACAC
>CAMZEO010000216.1 GCA_947305735.1 uncultured Planctomycetales bacterium
CGCTTCGTTCGTTAGCAAAAGTTTTCTCGCTTGCGGATCTCGATTCGCGTCCGTGACGGTTCGCGAGTCGTTGACGCACACGTCGACAACGTTGTTAGTGGCGATAACGTCAAGAGCGATTATCCCCGTTGAAAAATCGACCCGTTCCATCCGAAAACTATTAAGCGTTACCGCCCGATCGGAAAAAACGACGCGAATTTGAGCGTCGTCGGCATATTGCAAGACGACGTCGCGCATAAGATCCAAATTTGCAGGGTCAAACGAAAGCCGCATACGTAATCGAAATCTTTCGGGCGTTTCTAACGCGCGGGGTTCCGACGCGTCGACGTTCTCTTCTGAAACGACGGGATCAAGCGTTTCCGGAATCATTTCAGGAACGAATTTTTCGCCAAGCGTTCCGTCTTCGCAACGAATCAACTCATGAAAAACGGCGCTTCCTCCAAATCCGCGCTCTCTCGTCCAACCGCAAATGATTCGACGGTCGTCCCCAAACGGAGCGGGCGCGGTTTTCGGCACGTTCACCGCTCCGTTGAGAAGCACGTTGGGAACGTCCGGAACCTCCCACGGTCCAAGCGGCGATTTCGACTTTTTGTAAAAACCGTTCAAATGGTTGGCGATAACGTAGTAGTCGTCTCCCCACTTAAACCAATCGGGGCACTCCGGTTCTCCGGATTTATGCGTATAAACCGGATCGAGGAGTTCCCAGTTTTTTAGATCCTCGGAAACGGCGTGCGCCCAACATCCCTTGCCGCGATAACTGGTGGTCGCGTACATATGAAATCGACCGTCGCTTGGCGATTTAAAAACAACGGGATCTCGAGTCCCCTGCCCGTATCCTTCCGGCAGGAGGAAGAGCGGCCGAGGATCTTGTTTTTCAAAATGAATCCCGTCGGAACTCGTCGCCATACAGAGGAGTCCGTACGTCGTTTTGCGTTCGCCGTCAGGCATAACGTATTCAACGGCTCGATTCGCATAAAAAGCGTAATAGGTTCCTTCGTAATAAAAAACGGAACCCGTGCAAATGGAGCCTTCGTTTTGATCGTCGATCGCCAATACGAACGACTGATGCGTCCAATGTTTCAGATCGGTAGACGTCGCCTGAATCCATTGATGAGCGCCGAGTCCGTTTTTCGCGCCATGTCGGTTGACGTCAAGAAGATACATAAAGTGGAACACGCCGTCGACGCAAAACGGCATGCAGTCGCCGACCCCGTACCTGTTGGGCGGAGTCCAGTAATTCATTGATTCGGGATACGCTCGTTCCGTTCGACTTCGCTTGTCGATCTTTTCGGAGCCCCCGGACAAAGCGACGATTTCCTCGTCGCTTAAAGCGCGATTCCAGACGGCGACAAAATCAATCTCCCCTTCAAAAGCGGCGCGCGGTTTTGAATTTGGATCGTCGGAATCATATTGCGCGCCGATAACAAAGGGAACGTCGTTCGTTCTAAGTTCGCCGACGACAAAATCTTCGTCGTAACAACGCCCGTCGACGAAAAGCTCCGCCTTCGCGGAATTGACGCGACAATACACGTCGTGCCAACCTTCAAGAGCGGCGGCGGGATCAAGCGTTTCAGAACGAGGCGCTCGCTCGGAAATCAAAGAACGATTTCCGGTCGTTCCAACCTCCGCGCCCAATTTGTCTTCAATACAGAATAAGTTGAAGGCAAGTTTATCATGGCCGCCATGTTTCGACATAAGGGGCGAGTCGTTCCAAACGTTGGGCGCGCATTTCACGCGAAGACCAAAAGTAAGTTCGGACCCCGTAACTTTAAGCGAGTCGTTCGTTTCTTCGGAAACGGTAATATACCCGCCTTTTTTAAAACGGGCGACAAGACCGTCTCCCCCGCGCGCCAAGGACTCGGTTCTGTCGGCGTCGGAAATAGAAACGCCAAGTTCAACCCCGTCCGAAAGAATCAGAGAGCCGTCGTCGTTCGAAGAAAAATTGGAACAAAAAACGGCTTCGGCAAAAAGGGCGTTCGGCAAACGATCGTCGTCGCCATAAACGCCGCCGACCGATCCTACAAGAAAAAACGCTCCCATGGCGCACGCAACGCAAGAACGAACAGAAATCACGGCAAACCCTTTATTTAATAAGGCTCTTTAAATCGACAGGTTTGGACACGCCTTCGAGCGTCGGCTCAATCGGCGGTATAGAACCGTCGGGCGCAAACTCAAATCGATCAAGACACGTTTCGCGTCCCCAACCGCCGGCAGGTTGCGGCTGAATAATGCGATGATAAAAAATATAATTCTCTCCGTTTGGCAGAAAAAGGAAAGAATGATGGCCAGGTCCAAATATTTTCTTCTCAGGACGTTTCGACAAAATAACCGCGTCTTTTTCGGGACTGACAAAAGGTCCCGACGGGGAGTCGGACGTCGCGACCCAAACTTGATAGTTGGGATCGCGCGTGTCGTTTTTCGACCAGGTGAGATAATACCGATCATTACGATAGAAAACGTAAGTTCCTTCGAAGAAATTCGGAGGCGTTATGTCTTTCTTCGTATCAAGTTTGAGCGAAACCATATCGTCGTTCAACTCGCAGACGCATAAGTAGGAATTACCCCAATAGAGGTAATTTTTCCCGCTCTTGGGATCGCAAAAAACATACGGATCGATTTCGACGCCCGGTCGTCCTTCCGGATGAAGATTATGTCCGACAATCTCGCCATGATCGACAAACGGACCGACGGGATCGTCTCCAACAGCCACGCCGATTTTTTCGTTGGCGCAATAGTAGAAATAGTACTTAAATTCGCCGTGTCCCTCCTCTTTTTCGATGATCGAGGGAGCCCAAAACCTTTGATTTTCCCAATGAATATCTTCAGCATTGAGAGCTAATCCGTCGTAACGCCAGTCGACAAGATTATCGCTGGAAAAAACGCTAAAACCTCTGGCAGAGGACGTTGGATAAACGTAAGCGCGACCTGTCTTACGGGACCATAATACCTCCGGATCCGCGTTCGCTCCCGGAAGAATCGGATTGAAGTATTTCTTATCGGAAACGGGGTTGTCGCCAAAAACGCTCATCGACGTTTTTACGGAGGCGACTCCGACTGTAAAAGCCAGCGCTTTAAGAACGCCGCGGCGTGAAATAAGCTTTTTTAAATTCATCATGCAAGTCCCTTCAAGGACACTCTTTGGAACCAACGAAGTCTGTTTAAACCGCCAATTATCTTCAGTTATAGCCGAGTATAAACGATCGATTAACGCCACGGAACCATTGTATCTCGAACAATAATGGTTTGCAAGCATAAATGAAAACCGGACAAGTAATATTGCTCGTTCAGGAAGGCGTTGAAATCATTTTTAAAAAAGCTAAAATCTAAGTCGCGGAGTCTCGAGGAATCGCATAAACAACCTTTTGCACGAGTCGTAAGAGTTGGAAATTCCCGCTAAAGGTTGAATCCTGAGCATTTATGACGTCTTAATTAAAGAGAACTTCGTTATAGTTCAACCGAACCTTTGGGAGTGGTCATGGCTTCGTTGAAAAAAATAACGTTGGCGATTCTTACCATAATGGAAATCGCGCCGATTGTTTCCCTGGCGTTTACCCTTGCAAACAACGATTTAAGCGTGGAATTCCGCCAAATATCCTCGGATCAGCCAAACGAGGTCGTCTTTGAACCGCAAAGCGCGACGTCGCTCCGAGTCTCCATTTATTCGTCTCAAAACAATTCGCCCGCGATTGACGAATTACTCGTTTTTGGACCAACGGACGAGTCTGAGAATTTGGCGCGGCGAAAGGACGCGAAAGTTGACGCGACGTCTTGCATTGAAGGATACGCAATACATAGGATTGAAAATCTGATCGACGGAAAATTTGGCAACGATCATTCTTGGGTTGCGGCGAACAGCCCGACATACGACGCTCCGCAAATAATAACGCTTGATTGGACGGAACCCGTCGAGATATCCAAAGTTGTCTTTTCGAGAGATCGTCTGCGTCAATACGCCGACCGCGTCCCAACAAGTCTGGAAATTGCCGTCTCGCTCGACGGCGAAAAATGGACGACCGTCGCCAATATCAAGGGAACGAGCGCCGACGCAGGTTCCGGCTTGACGATCTACGGTTCTCACTGGACGGAATCTCCCGCGGCGGGCGCCGTCAACGATTGCGCGTTTATAATCGACTCCAAACTCAAATCGGCAAACGACGATTACGAACAAACTTTACGCGACGCGTTTCTTGGAGAAGAGAACGCGTTGTTAAAAATAGCGGGGTTCGCCGAATGCGAACGCTGGCTTCTTCAACGACATTATCCGGAGTACGTGGAACCCGAACATAAGCCCGAATCGATCGTTCCTCTTCCGACGTTGCCCGCCCCCCCCAATTTTGACGACGTCGATTCGTTAAGCGACGTTTTCTGGCAACGAACGTCGTCCGCGGCGGAGCGAGTTTTTGCTCCAGGCAATTTCTCCGCCGGTCCTCTTGTCGAACAGACGGTTCGAGCGGCGCTTTCTGGAGACTCGCTTTACTTAAAAATTGACGCCAATCGTTTTCTGTCCGAGCATATCGCGATGGTTTCCGCAGAAAACGTTCCTACGCGCGGTTTCATCGTTTTACGAGACGACAAGCTGTTCTGGCGCCAAATTGATCCTCTTGACGGTCGCAAACCTTGGGACGAACTGGAACTTGCCGGTCGTTTCGACAGGGAAAACGGATCGATCGGCGTAAAAATACCTCTCGGTTTAATTCCAACCTGGAAAGAACGCGGTCTGTACGTCTCTGTGGGAATCGGCGGTTTGCACGTCTTGCCCGGCGGTCGTCCCATCCATTTTCAGCCTGCGGAATGGTCCGTTTCGTTACAGTCTTGCGATCGAAACGCCGCTACTTTCCAGATTCGCCTGGAAGCGACCGGTTCGCGCGAAATCAGACTATCGGGGGCAATTACCGCCAACCTGACGCCTGGAGTTCCTCAAATTCTACCCGTAAAAGGAATATTTGGTCAAGTTGGTTCGGAAGTAATATGTTCGATCAATGAAAACGTCGAAAATAAAGGCGTCTCCGCCCAGCTAGTCGGTCTTTGCTACGACCCGTGTTATCGTCCGTTTTGTCAACTCAAAGATATGCTTGAACGCGCCGAAACGACCGACTTGGATCATCTTGAAGTCAGGGATTTTCAAAAACGGACTTCAATACCGGGCGTCGCTAATCCCCGTTACGTCGACGTCGATCAAGTCGTTGGTTCGCTCGATCTCGAAGACGAACGCTCGTCGCTTTGTTCTTTTTTCGCCGATTTAGAAAAGAACGGAACTCAATCGGATCTCGAGAAAGTCCAAACAGTTAAAAGAGAAGCGTTAGCTTTGTGGAAAGAATATCAAAATCGCGCGAATACGTTTGTCGGTGAGCGCTATCTTTTCCTCCGCGTTCGAAACCTGAAACGCAATTTCTTCCTTACCGACGACGAACTTGAACCTGCCGAACACATTTTGGCCAACAAACGCAATCCGTTCTGGCCTTCGCATAATTACAGCGATCTATTCGATTCAATGTGGGCGCCCGGAGGAGCCGTCGTCTTAATCGACGTTCCCCGCGTAGACGGTCGACTTGCTCCCGAACGAGCGACGACGAAAGAACTCGTCCAAGCTGGAAACGGAATCATTCGTAATCCCTCCGCAAACTTCGACGCGACCAAAATCTATTACGCTTATAGAGAATCTCAAAACGAATACTATCGGATTTGGGAACTTGATTTAAATGATGGAACCAAACGTCGAATCAGCCCCGACGGTCCCTTCCACGACTTTTGGCCTATCGAATTGCCTGACGGCGACCTCGCGTTTGTTTCAACGCGCTGTAAAAAAAAGTTTATCTGCTGGCGCCCTCAAGCGTTCGTCTTACACCGAATGAACAAGTTAGGCGACAATTTGCGCGAACTGTCCTTCGCCAATTTGACGGAATTTGCGCCCTCAATCGCCGACGACGGCCGTATTATTTGGACGCGTTCAGAATATGTCGACAAAGGCGCGGACTATGGACATACGCTCTGGACGATTCGCGACGACGGAACCTCCCCGGAACTGGTCTTCGGAAACACGATCAACCTTCCGCAAGGATACGCCAACGGTCGTTTCGTCCCGGACTCTGCGGACGTTAGTTGCGTTTTAATCTCTCACTTTGGCGATTTAAACGGTCCCGTCGCGCTCTTGGACGCGTCAAAAGGTCCGCACGATCCGAGCGCCATTCGCTCGATTACCCCGGAAGTTCCGTGGCCGGGATTCTGGGCGAAAACGGAAACTTTCCGAGAACCGGTTCCAATCAGCCGCAACGTCTTGCTCGTCGCTCACGCGACGTTCGATAGATTTGGCGTCTACCTTATCGATCGTTTCGGAAACAGAGAGATGCTGACAATCGATCCAGGTATCGACACAATATGTCCTCAACCGTTTGAGCCGCGCGAACGACCTCCTGTGGCGCAGTCTCTTCCCGACGCTGAACTTAAGGAAACGAATATGGGTCGTTTCTCCGTCGCGAACGTCTATCGCGGTCTAGAAGGGCAAGTGGAATTCGGAGCGGCGAAATATTTGCGCGTTTGTCAAGAAATGCCGACGCCTCTGCAACAACTTGACGACGGAACGTTTCGCGCCGATCACGAACCGTTCATGGAATTCTACGCCTCGCCGATAGACGTGTTGCAAGGCGCTTACGGATGGTCGTCCTACGTCGCAAAAGGCGTGTTGGGAACCGTTGAAATCGCCGACGACGGATCCGTCGACTTCCTTGCGCCTTCCGGAAAGGTGATTTTCTTCCAGCTCCTTGACGAGAACTATAACGAGATTCAGCGAATGCGATCAGTCGTTCAAT
>CAMZEO010000217.1 GCA_947305735.1 uncultured Planctomycetales bacterium
GTCTTTGCGCGTTCTCCGTCGTCTTTCGCCGACGGCTCGCGGCGCTTCGCGCCGGACCTGGTTCGGGCGTTTTTTTTGAGGCTTCGGGGCGATTTTTGTCCGCGCCCGTCCGGCGTCGCGGCGACGCGAGATTGAGGAAAGAGTCGAAAAAATGAAAAAGAGGTTCGGGGCGTCCTTGACGCGCTCGTCGTTTTGGATAAAATGCGTCGAAGTAATTTTTGACGTTTCGTCGAGTCAGTTTCGCGTCGAAGACGTTTTTCGCGAGACGCTCGGTTTCATCGAACATATTTTTTCCCGGCGTTTTCGCGGCGTTTGTCGACGGGGAAGCGTCGGACAGCGCTATTGTTTAGGAGATTAACGTGGGTCTTTCCGAACGAAAAAAGGAAATCAACAGCCGCCGCAAACGTCGGGCGCAACTCGCTCGCATGAAGTCCAAGTTGCCGACTCTCGACGAAGCCGGCAAAGCCAAATACGCCGAAAAACTGCGTCGCATGACGCCCGGCGCCGAGCAAATCATCAGCGACTGGAATCTTGAAGCGAAGTGATCGTTTCGCGGCGTTTTTCATGACGCGCTCGTCGCGTCGCGTTCGATGAAAGAAGTCCTCGAATTGGTTGGTCAATCGGGGGCTTTTTTTTTGACCTTCCGGACGAAGAACCCGGATCTGTTCTCTTTTAACTTGGCGGAAACGATGACGAAAAGAATTAATCGGCGCGAATTTTTAGAACGCGCGAGCGGCGCCGCGGCTCTGGGCGCTTTCGCGGTTCCTTTTTTAACCGAATCGGCTTCGGGCGCGAGCGCGACGCCCAAATTGGAAATCCTCGAAACGAAGACGATTTGCTCCTCGAACGACTACTACTTCGGCTGGCCGACGGTCGCGAGACGCGGCTCCGAACTGCTCGTCGTCGCGTCCGGAGGTCGCGAAGGACACGTCTGCCCCTTCGGACGCGTGGAAATGATCCGTTCCAAAGACTCCGGCGCGACGTGGACGCATCCTCGGATTTTGTACGACTCGCCAATCGACGATCGCGACGCCGGAATCTGCGTCACCGACAAAGGAACGATTCTCGTTTCGACCTTTACCGAAGACGGCTACGTCGATTTGTATCGTGAAGAAGCGAATCTTCGCGCGCAGGGGAAGGGACGTCCGAACGTCTGGTCCGACGGTCGATTCGAACGGTGGGATCGCGCGGTCAAGCGGATTTCCGAAGAAGAACGCCGCCGCGAACGGGGAAGCTGGATGTTTCGCTCGACCGACGGCGGGATCTCGTGGAGCGGGCGGCGTCCGACCCCGCTCAATAGTCCGCACGGGCCGATTCAGCTCTCAAACGGGTCGCAACTCTATTGCGGGAAGGAACTTTGGACCGAGGAAAAGCGCGTCGGCGCCGCTCTTTCCGAGGACGACGGACTGACGTGGAAAGTCGTCGGGTTCGTTCCCTCGCGCGAGGGCGATTCCGTCGTTCAGTATCACGAATTGCACGCGGTCGAAGCGGCGGACGGTCGGATCGTGGCGCATATTCGCAACGGGAATCCGAATAATCCGGACGAAAATCTTCAGACGGTCTCCAAAGACGGGGGCGCGACGTGGTCGACTCCGCGCGCGATCGGCGTCTGGGGGATCCCGTCGTTCCTGACGAAACTCGCGGACGGTCGGCTGCTCATGACTTACGGTTACCGGCGCGCTCCGCTCGGCGTTCAGGCTCGCGTCAGCGACGACTGCGGCGACTCGTGGTCGGACGCTCTGGTCGTTTACGGGGACGGCAAGTCGGGCGACCTGGGCTATCCGTCGACGGTTCAGCTCGACGACGGCTCGCTTTTCTCCGTTTGGTACGAAGTTCAGGAAGGCTGGTTCGCGAAGCTGCGCGCCTGCCGATGGACGATTTCGTGACGCGTCGCTCCTTTGACGCGCCGCAAAAAATCCTCAAATTGACGTCGGTTGATTTGAGGATTTTTCGTTAGGCGTTGAAAAACGATTAGAAAAGTTTTACACTTTGTCCTTATGGGCGAGCGCGCGAATGATTTGAAGTTCCGCCTCGCTCTCGTCGTCGTTGTTTCCCGTTTTCGTTTTTCAACGTTTGAGGAAGGTTTATTATGTCTCGTAACGTCAGTCGACGCGATTTCTTAGGGTATGCGGCCGTCGGTTTCGTCGCGGCGCCTTTTTTGAGCAAGTTCGCTTACGGCGCGAGCGCGACGCCAAAATTTGAAGTTTTGGAAATCAAAACGTTCAGCTTTCCGAGCGACCGCTATTACGGTTGGCCGACTGTCGCGAAGCGCGGGGACGAGTTGCTCGTCGCAACGTCCGGCAATCGGGAAGAACACGTCTGTCCTTTTGGACGCGTGGAATTGTTCCGCTCCAAAGATTCCGGCGCGACGTGGACTTTTCCGCAAGTTCTGTACGATTCTCCAATCGACGACCGCGACGCCGGAATCTGCGTGACCGACAAAGGAACGATCCTTGCGACGTCGTTCACTTCGAACGCGTGCGTCGCCCCGTTCAACGACGAGGTCGCGCGTCGCGCGGAAGGCAAGGGCGCCTGGAGCGAGGAGCGTTTTCGCAATTGGGACATGGCGCTCAAGCGCGTCTCCGACGAAGAACGCCAAAAAGAACTCGGACGCTGGATGTTCCGATCGACCGACGGCGGGATTACGTGGAGCGAACGTTATTCGACCCCGTTCAACAGCCCGCACGGTCCGATTCAACTCTCTAACGGTTCGCAACTCTATTGCGGCAAGGAACTTTGGATCGAAGGCGAACGCGTCGGCGCCGCCGTTTCCAAAGACGACGGCTTAACGTGGGAGGTCGTCGGATACGTTCCGACGGACGACGGTTACTCCGGCGCGTTGTACGACGAGCTTCACGCGGTCGAAGCTCCCGACGGGCGAATTGTGGCGCAAATTCGCAACGAGAATCCGAATCATTACGGCGAGACCTTTCAGACGTTTTCGAAAGACTGCGGCGAAACGTGGTCGGTTCCCCAAAGGATCGGCGTTTGGGGCGTTCCGTCGTTCCTGACGAGACTGTCCGACGGACGGTTGCTCATGACGTACGGTCATCGTCGCGATCCGTTGGGCGTTCAGGCGCGCGTCAGCGACGACTGCGGGGAGACGTGGTCCGAACCGCTGGTTATTTACGGCGACGGCGAAACGTGGGATTTGGGGTATCCGTCGACCGTTCAACTCGACGACGGTTCCCTTTTTACCGTATGGTACGAAGTTCTGCCTCTGGAAAGTCCTCTTTCGCAGTTGCGTTCATGCCGTTGGACGATTTCCTGACGAGCGGTTAAAGATTCTCGGATTGACGTCGGTTGATTTGAGTTTTTTTCCCGACGCGTTGTAAGGCGTTCGGAAAAGTTTTATACTATGGTTCGGACGCGTTCGTTTCGTCGAATCGAGGCGAGGACGCGTCCCCCGTTTTGTCGTTTTTACTATTGGCAAGGTCCCGGCGTTTGAGGAAGGTTTGTTATGTCTCGTAAAATCAATCGGCGCGATTTTTTAGGTTGCGCGGCTGTCGGCGCGTTCGCGGCGCCCTTTCTGAGTAAATTAGCTTGCGGCGCGAGCGCGACTCCGAAATTTGAGGTTCTCGAAACGAAAACGTTCAGCTTTCCGCATAATTGCTACTACGGTTGGCCGACGGTCGCGAAGCGCGGGGAGGAACTTCTGGTCGTCGCGTCGAGCGGTCGCGAAGGTCATATCTGTCCCTTTGGTCGGGTCGATCTGTTTCGATCGAAAGACGGCGGCGCGACGTGGACTTTTCCGCAAACGCTCTACGACTCGCCGATCGACGATCGCGACGCGGGGATCTGCGTCACCGACAAAGGAACGATTCTCGCGACAACGTTCACGTCGCTGGCGTATCAGGGCGCTTACGATCAGGAAGCGTCTCGACGCGCCGAAGGCAAGGGGACTTGGGACGACGATCGGTTCCGTCGCTGGGACGGCGCGCATCGCCGGATTTCCGACGCGGAGCGTAAAAAGGAACTCGGTTGCTGGATGCTGCGTTCGACCGACGGCGGGATTACCTGGAGCGAGCGTTACGCGACGCCTTTTAACAGCCCGCATGGTCCGGTTCAATTATCTAACGGAACGCAAATTTATTTAGGCAAAGAACTTTGGACGGAAGAACAACGCTGCGGCGCCGCCGTTTCCGAAGACGACGGTCGAACGTGGAACGTCGTCGGGTTCATTGGCGCGCGCGAGGGCGATTCGGTCGTTCAATATCACGAGCTTCACGCGGTCGAAGCGAACGACGGGCGGATAGTCGCGCAAATTCGCAACGAGAATCCGAACAATAATAACGAGAACCTTCAAACGATCTCTAAAGACGGGGGCAAGACGTGGACGACGCCCGAACCGATCGGCGTTTGGGGAATTCCGTCGTTCCTGAACAGGCTCGCCGACGGGCGTCTGCTCATGACTTACGGGTACCGGCGCGATCCGATGGGCGTTCAGGCTCGAGTCAGCGACGACTGCGGCGAGACGTGGTCGGAGGCGATGGTCGTTTACGGAGGCGGAAAGACGGGCGACCTGGGGTATCCGTCGACGGTTCAGCTTGACGACGGGTCGCTTCTGTCCGTCTGGTACGAAGTTCAACCGCAGGAAAGCCCGTTCTCGAAGTTGCGATCTTGCCGCTGGACGATTTCCTGACAGGTTCGACGTTTTGAAAAAGGAAAAAGGAATCGACGATGAAATTATCGACGCTCGCCGCGTTTTGTTGCGGAATCTTGTGTTGCGCGTTTGGCGTTTGTTCGGGATCAAGCGGAATTCCGACCGACGACGGCGGGACCTCCTCGTCGGTCGCCGCGACGATCGAAGCCGGAAAGACCGCCGGAGAACGCCTTGTTCTTTCTTTGGACGGAACGGATTATCCCTTCCGCTGGGCCCCCGCGGGGACTTTTACGATGGGGAGTCCCGAGGACGAAGAGGAGCGCGATTCTTACGAGACGCGGCATGAAGTAACGCTGACGAAAGGATTTTGGATTCTGGAAACGGAAACGACTCAGACGATGTGGCAAAGCGTCATGGGCGAGAACCCGAGCAAGTGGCGAGGGGAGAACAAGCCGGTCGATTCCGTAGGGCTCGACGAGATCGACGCTTTTTGCGCGAAGTGGCGCGAGACCGCGAAGGTTCCCGAAGGCGTCGTCGTCGCGCTTACGACCGAAGCGCAATGGGAATACGCGGCGCGCGCCGGAAGCGACGACGTTTACGGGGGCAAGCCGCTCGACGTCGTCGCATGGTACGGCGACGAAAACTACGGCGGAACGCATGACGCCGCGACGAAAGAGCCGAACGCGTGGGGAATTTACGATATGATCGGCAATCTCTGGGAATGGTGTTCCGACCGATACGACGCTTACGCGACCGACGCGGACGGGAACGGGGTCGCGGTCGTCGATCCGACGGGGGCGACGCTCGAACAATGCCCCGGCGACGTTCGCGTCGATCGCGGCGGCTGCTGGGACAGCAAGCCTTACGAATGTCGCGTCGCCAATCGCGGATTCTACGACAGCGACCGCAAAGGTCCTTACGTCGGGTTCCGGTTCGTCGTGATTCCGCGATAGCGCTCGGCGTGGACGACCCGTAAGTTATTGAAGCCGCCGCAGAAGCGCTCTTCATCGCGCGCATGCCGTCGGCAAAGGCGTCGCGAGTCGCAATTTTACAGGTCGCTTCAAACGGACTCGGAGATCGCGAGTCTCCGGGTTCGTTTGCGGGTTGCGCGACAAAACGTCCCTTTACGGGAAAGCGACGCTACTTTAGCGCGAACAAAATAGCATCGGCGTATTCTGTTCCTACGAGAGAGTCGAACTCTTTTGATATTTTTAGAGCCGTTTTTAAAGTGTCTTTCGCCGACATGGTTCGAACATAAACATTTCCTACGACTCTTACAAAATTTTTGGTCTTTTTTTCGTCTGTCTCGACGCACAGTCTTGATATTTTGCTTGAATTGGCAATTTCCATAAAAGCGTCGTGGTTTTCTTTGTCAAAGTGTCGACATAACGTCGTAAGAATATCAATCCAGTATTTTACCGAATATTCGCTATCTCCTATGAATAACGTTGATGGAATCGTGTAAGTGAATTGATCGACGTCTTCGTCTAAACTATGCCAGGATTTTGAACTTGGTCTTATTTTTTGATATTGTTCCGGCAGTTTCCAGATATTTAAGGCTTCCTTTGCCAATTCCCGAGATCTTTTGTCGATATCGTTAATCTGCCAAGAAGGGTAATCTGTAATCCTTCGCGTATAGTGATACGGAGTTTCTTTATAAAAGAGCTTCTTTTCTTCAAAAGATTTATTGGACATTTCGGCGTTATAGTTTGTTAGCGCGAGATTTCCCAATCGATGAAGCACCGTTCCGTAATTTTCCATCGTTTCTTTAGACAGGTAATCCCTCCATTTTGCCGTTAATGATTGAGGCATAATGTGTTCAACCGAAAGATCTTCATTGTCGAACGCAGGCAATCCCTTATGAAACTGAGAACGCGCCTCCAGGACGTATAACAGATATTTTACGCCTTTACTGCGTAGAGTCTTGTACAGATCCTTGTTCACGAGAGCTTCTATAAATTCGGCGTCTGATGGAAATGCATAGGAACCCTTATAGGCGGTAATTGCCTGCCAGAAAGCGTCTATAAATTGGTTATAATCCTTGATTTCGTCAAGACGCTGCATTACATTGCCCGCGAATTGTCGGTCAACTCCTTGCGCTTTGCATACTCTTGCTCTGAACATGAGTGAAGAAATACCGTCAACCGCTT
>CAMZEO010000218.1 GCA_947305735.1 uncultured Planctomycetales bacterium
TATTTTAAATCTGATTCGTTCGGCGTTTTGCTCCTCGGTTCCCGCTTCGAGAAACGCGTTGATAAAAGCGGACGCGGAACCGTCGACGCCGGGAGCTTCGGCGGAACTGACGACGACGTCGCAATTGTCGATTCTCGCGCCGCGCAGAGCCGCCAGGACGTGTTCGACCATGTCGACCTGCGATTTGCCGAAAACCAGGCTGGTTTGTCGAGGTTTCTGAATTCTGTTGCCAACGAGCGCGGGTATCGGTTCCGAGCGCGTTAAATCCGCTCGAAAAAAGCGGACGCCCGAGTTTTCCGGCGCGGGTCGAAAGGAGTAAACGACGTCTTCGCTCGACCAGAATCCAAATCCCTTAACGTCGACTTGTTTTTTTATCGTCCGCTGTCGTCGAATCGGTTGGGTTCTGGCTATTGGCGGGAGTTGAAACATCCTTTAATTCTCCGGTGGGCTTTGCGTTGACGAGAAGAGCGCTTTTATCGACGAACGCCGTCGACGGGCAATCGTCGCGCGAACGATCGAAGACGTCGCTCATAAGCAAAAAAATAGCCGCCGACGTTTTGGGATCGGCGGCTTTTATTCGCGGGAATCAACCGGCGGCGTCAGCGGCGCGGTTGAGCGGAGGGAGCGCTGGCCGTTTGAGGGGCGTTTTGAGAGGACGGTTTCGACGCGTTCGCGCGCGCGCTCATCGCTTTGGCGCCGAGATTATCGAGCGTTGAACCGGATTCGCCGCCTTGCTTGGGCGAACCGGCGATAACGGCGAGCTGCGCTTTAACTTGTTCGGTAATGTCGCAGGCGGGGTGATTCCAGACGATCGTGTTCTGGTCGGCTTCTTCTAGAGCGACGGCTTCGCGGGAAACGTTTGCGTTGTCGGGAACCGCGATTTTGACCTTGGAGTGAACGATGATGACGCCGTTTTGTTTGGCGACGATTTCGATCGCCTTTTGGAGATCTTCGTAGGCTTTGAAAAGGAGTTGCGTGCGTTTGGCGACGAGTTTTCTCTGGACTTCGACCGCTTTGTATTCCGCGTCGCTGAAAGCCTTGCGGACGACGCCGACTTTATCTTCAAACTCCGGCGTGCCGATCAAATTGTTGTATTCCTTCTGGAGATTGGCGACGTCTCGATCCGCCTCGTCTTTCGCTTTGCTCAGAGCCGCCTGTTCCTCTTGCATCTGCATGGTGATAGCGGGAATCTCGTCGACGATCGTCGGGTGATTTTGCAAGATGGCGCGAAGGTCGACGACGCCGACTAAAAGATTTTTCGTAGCGGGACGCGCTTGAGAAGCGTTGGAACCCGCCTGGGGTTGTTGGGCTTGCGCAAAAGCTCCGACGAGGCAGAGGGCGGCGCAGCACAGCGACGTGAAAAACGTGCGAGCCTGTTTCACTGTGATTTCTCCTTGAAACGTCAAAATATTCGCAAAAGGATCCTTAGAGCGTTCAAATTGTCGGGGAACGTTGGAATTCGGAGCCGTTCGAAGCTTCCCGAACTCCAACTCAATCTGGTCGGATATTGACGTTTTTATTGAATCCTGTAAAGACCGTTTCGCGCTTTTTTTGAAAGATGTTTTATTTTTTTCGAGATTTATCGTTCTCGCGCGTTTTTTTAACCCCCTTGTCGAGCGGTCGCCGCATGCCTTACGCCTTTTTTCCCGACCCGCGCGAATTGATTTTCGCGTTGTTAAACGTTAAAATGAAAGCGGTCGTTCGTCGCGGCGACGTCGAACGGATTCGCGCTCTCGTTTTGGAGTCGCGCGCGGTTCTTTTGATTTGGGAGTTGTTTGCGACGTCGATTCGTCAAATTTTTTTCCTTCAAATTCGCGTTTATGGAGAAATGATGTCTTTATCGCAGTTTTCCCGAGTGTTATCGTATGTTTTGGCGACCCTGTCGTCGGTCGGCGTCGCGGGCGACCTTGCCTGGACGAAAGAAGCGCCTCCTTTGAATCCCGCGCGTCCCGATCGGCTTCCCGTTGAAATCGACGGTCGTTCCGTCGTTCCGGATCTCGGTTGTTTCTGGAGTTTCGATCCCGAGGGGGATTCCTATAAAGATTTACCCGACGCCATAGCTCCTTACGGCGCCTTCGACGCGCTGACGATCACCCTGCGGAACAATAATTCGCTGGTCGGAAACGACCGCGCGCTGGAAACGACGAAAAAGGCGGTTGAATACGCGAAAGAGCGCCGCGGGATTAAAGCGATTCTCGATATCGATCTGCGCGTCGCGCGTTACGATTTTGAAAAAGAACGTCCCGATCTCGCGCAGGAGCGTCTTTTTTTTCAGGAGGCCGAAGCGCGCGGCGACGGCGAGAATTTGACGCTGGATTTTACCTCGCCGAATTTATCCGATCATTATACCGGCAACCTTCCTTATTACGTCCGAGGCGGACGACTGGCGAAGGCGTGGGCGTATAATAAAACGTCGACCGGCGAGATTGATCCGACCTCGATAAAAGACGCGACGTCGTTGGCGTCCTGGGACGACGATCCGTATTACGTCGCCAATAAGAAGGGAGACGAAGTCGACGACGCGTCGAACAACGCTTTGTCCGTTTCTTTCGCGCTCGAGGATTTAAAGGCGCGAGGAGCTTACGTCGCGTGCGCCGTCGCCTTCCGGTATTCGTATCCCGATCTCTTTGCGGACGAAACGCTCGAGCTTGAACGAAATATTTACGAGAGTTATCGGGACGTTCCCGCTTGCGGCGTCGCGAAAGACGAATGGGGATTTCCTCCAAATTTTGATCGCGTCGACCTTTTGAACGATTTCTGGTATTCGGAAAGAATGCGATCCGCGTATTCCGAGGCGTACGACGGGCGCGATCTTCTCGACGATCTTTTCCTGGCGTTTCGTCCTCGACTTGGCGAAGAAGAGGAAAGAGTCGCGGTCGTCGACCGATTTCGCCGCCTGTGTTCCAACCGCGCCGTTGAATACGAATTTCAGAATTACGCGTTGACGAAGAAAATTTGGGGAAAAGACGCTTTTGTCGGAGTTCACTGCACCTGGTATCCGTGGCCCAACACGTTGGAAATGCGTAAAAACGGCCTCATGTGGTGGAAGGCTCCGCGCGACGTCGCCCAAACGGACGAGTACGCGCCCTTTTGCGTCAGGAATTCGTTGGCGAAAGCCGCCGGCTCTCTTTGGACGAATATGTTTTACGCCTCTCAAGTTCCTCCTTATATTTGGGAGCATTGGACTTCCGCCGCTTCCGGGGGCTTCTCCCAAAAACGACGTCGATTCTAAATTGACGCCGATCGTCGGCGACGGAGGAGTCGCGAAGATTCGTCAAAAGATACGTATGTTGAATCTCGTTTCCAACGCGCAGATCGACTCTCCCGTCGCGGTCGTTTTTGGACGATTCGCGGCTTCAAATCCCCTGCGCCCGGAATATAAAACCGTCGGATGCGATATTTGCGATCGTTTTTCCACCAGGGGGTATCCGGCGGACTTGATTCCAATCGACGAAATGAGTTCTCGTTCCCCCGACGGCAAACCCAGATGGAGCGTCGACGACGGATTTTTGCGATATGGCGCTCAGAAATATCAAGTCGTCGTTTTGAACGGCGAAAGCGAGGCGGAGAAGGACGATTACGACGCCTTGCGACGGTTGGCCGACTCCGCCGGAGAATGCAAGACGAAGATCGTTTCGATTCTTCCGCAGGCGACCGACGAGGAGAAGACGGCGTTGGTCGGGGAAATAGCGGCGACTCTGAAAGAACGCGGAATAATCGCTCAAACGCCTTGGGTAAGCGACGATTACGTATTCAGCTCCGACGTCGAGAAATCGTCCCGACCCGCTCGCAAATCCGTTTCAAGATTCCTGGACGGGCTCGTCTTGTGGATCGCCGCCGAGGAAAGCGACTTTGGCGACCCGATCGTTTTGAACGACGAGATCGTTCCTTTAAAGGGCGGAAAGAGTTCTCAACCCGTTTCCGTCGAGGCAAACGGCGTTTTCGCGGCTCGTTTTGACGAAAACGGAAACTTAACCGCCCTGGTCGCGTCCGAATTGAAGTCGTTTCAAATTGGCGATTTTGGCGTCGCGCTTTCGGACGACGAGATTGGGGACGATCCCGTCGACGTCGCCGTCTGGAAGGATGAAAAGGGCGAATGGCGCGGCGTTTTTCAACGTTGCGAGAACGCGTTGCCCGAAGCGCTCGAGTCGGCGGTTTCCGACTGGCTTTATCTGCAAAGGCGTTGACAAATCGAGCGGCGTCCGACCGGGGAACCGTTCGCGACGTCGCGCGCGATTCAAAGCGCTTTCAGAATAAGGCTCCAGTCGAGCGCGATTCCCAGCGCGGCGTGTTGTCCCCAGCCGGAAAAGATCGATTTAGTTCGATAGACGAGAAAACCCCAGAGGAACCCTCCCGCGACGCAGCCGAAGGTTTCCGACGCGGGGTGTCCGTAATGGAGCATTGTCGACGCTAAAACCTGCGTTAAAACGGCGGGAACGACTCCGACGGTTTGCGTCAAGCCGAGTTGAATAAATCCGCGGAACATGAATTCCCAGGAAAGATAGTAGAGAAAAAGATACGTTAGCGAATGGACGACGAGCAGTCCCCAGGAGACTCCCGCCAGGGGATTGTACGGATAGACGCCGTAAAACTCTCGCGTATTTCCGCTCGACCAGCCGAGGACGAGCATTACTGGAAGGAAAAGGAAGAAATTGGCGACCGTTCGTCTTAAAAGACCGACGGTTAATCCGTAGTCGCTTAATTTTTCCTTGAAAACGAACGCGACGATTAGCGACGGAAGAATTCCCATAAGAACGAACGCCGACCATATCTTCCGGGCGTCCCATAGGAACAGCGACGCCGTCGTCTTCGACGAAAGCGTTCCGTCAAGAGGGCGAACGGCGTTCGACGCGTCGAACGCCGCGCCAAGAACGCACTCGCCGGTCGCGGGATCGGCGAAACGACCCGCGCTCGGAACGTATTTCCACGCGGTCAGCGCCAAAACCGAATAGAGAAGTATCGCGGTCGTTTTGAAATTGTCGCGCGAAATAAATTCGCGAATGTAATCGATTACCGAATATCCGTCCGAGCGCGCGTCGCGTTTTTCGGACGATTGATTTGGAAACGCAATCATGGAACCTGGGCGATCGGCATGAAACTGGTGCGAAAAAACGCGCGGTCATTCTTCCAACGGTCGTAATTCCACGCGACGAATGAAATATTCGGCGAGTTCCGTCTGTATCTGGACGCGACCCGCCGACGGCTTGACGTCGTAGGCGCGATTGACAAGCGTCCCGTTGACGTAGACGTCGAGGGCGTCGCCTCGGCAAACGCCCCTCAGTTCGTTCCATTCTCCGAGCGGCTTGTCGAGATCGTCTTTTCCGCGAAACCCTCGCGAGTCCGTCCAGTCGGGATCCCTGGCGAACCAGTCGACGCGGCCTGAAAGAACGCGTTCCGGCGTTCCTGCGGGATCGTAAACGCGCGCGCCGAGTTTCGATCTCTCTTTTTTCACGTCGGCGGTAATCGCGTATTCTTCCGTATTATTCCCGACGACGATGAAATCGCCGAGACCGCCCTCGATAATATTGGTTTCAATCGAGTAATACCAACATCCGCCGTAGGCGCCCGCTTCTCCTACGGAATGCAGAAGAAGACCTCCGTCCCGGCAACGATTCTCGCGAGGCGCCCAGGTTTTGTCGCCCCACTTGAATTCGACGACGATCTGATAATCGCGAAACGCCCTGTCGGACGTAATGCCTCCGACGCCGTTTCCCGAGATATGCAAGACTCCGTCTTCAACGGTAAAGACGCCGTCGGGGTCTTCGCCGGGTTCTTTTCCGGAAATGAAAACGCTCCACCCGTCGAGATTCTTCCCGTTGAAAAGCGCGATATTTTCCGCGACGACTTCCGGAACGGGCTCGTCCGCGCGGACGGAGGAACCGTCAAAAAGGAGAACCGTCGCGATTAGAGCGGCGGCGCGGAAAAGGGAAAAAAAACGCGTTTGTTTCATGATTGACGCCCCTGTGTTGAAAACGCGATTAATGAGCCCATTTGCCGCATTTGACGCAGTTTTCGTCCTTATGTCCAAAACCGCAACCGTTGCAAAGCCAGGCTTCGCTGTAGTTGGTTCCCGTCCATTTGCCGCATTTGACGCAGTTTTCGTTCTTATGTCCGAAACCGCAACTGTTGCAAAGACGCGCGTTATAATGCGTCGATCCCGTCCATTTGCCGCATTTGACGCAGTTCTGCTTTTTAGTTCCGAAGCCGCAACTATTGCACAAACGAGCCGGGAAATAATTCGGCGCCGCCGCCTTCGCGGGAACGCAGGCAAACAACGCGAGCGTCGCGACAATCAAAAGAATTTTCCTGAACATCTCTTTTCTCCTTTGGGAAAGAACGCCGACTTCGCTATTTTAATCCGTTTTCTTTTTGTTTCGACGTCTAAAGCCTCGTTTCTCAAAAAAAGAATGAAAATAATTCGCGCGCGTTGTTCGCGTTTTTGACGCCGCCGAAGAGAATCAAAGACTTTGGAAGCGTCGTTAGTTCCGTTCGTAAGGAATTGACGCGACGCGTCGTCTCCCGGAGTCCGCGCGACGGGGGCGCCGACGAGCGAGCGTTCCAAAAGAATTCGCTTCCTCGCGTTCGCGCGTCAAAAATCTCGACGATTCTTTCTCGTCAACGGCGCCAAAAAGTCCCCCCGTTCCGTCGAGAGAAAAAACGACGATTTCTGGAAAAAACTTCGGCGTTTGCCGCTTGAAAAGAATTCGGACGCCGA
>CAMZEO010000219.1 GCA_947305735.1 uncultured Planctomycetales bacterium
GCCGTTGAAGAAGCGCCTGCCGTTGAAGAAGCGCCTGCCGTTGAAGAAGCGCCTGCGGTTGAAGAAGCGCCCGCCGTTGAAGAAGCGCCAGCGGTTGAAGAAACGCCCGCCGTTGAAGAAGCGCCCGCGGTTGAAGAAGCGCCCGCCGTTGAAGAAGCGCCAGTTGCGGAACCTGCGGAATAAGGGGCGACTCTCATGACGTTCTCTCGTTCGTCTCGCGCGTTTTCCGCGCTCGTTTTACTCTCCATTTTAGCGTCGGGGTGCGACCGTTCGAATCCGTCTTACGTCGTCGCGCCTCAGGCGGACGCTCCGGCGAAAACGTCGACAAGCGAAGACCCCTACGCGGTAATCGCTCGGCTTCATAAGTCCGAACCGACCGCGACCGCGCCGCAATCGGCTCCCGCCGCGCCGGAAGTCAAGTCCGCGCCAAAAGCGGAGCCGAAATTCGACGCCAAAGGCGTTTCTGTCGACCTAACGGAAATCGACGGTTTCGAAGGCGTTTCCGACGCCGACTTCGCCAAGTGGCAAAGCGTCAAAGTCGTTCGCGGCAAAGGACTTCTGACCAAAGGCGCGCTCGAGACGTTCGCGAAAATCCCGCAACTCAAAGAGTTTCTCTGGACGGAAGCGTCGATCGAATCGGACGCCGCCGCCCAATTCGCCGCCGTCGTTCAAAAAACAGGCGTCGCCAAAATCCGTCTTCAGGGACTTCGCGTCGCCAATCAAGCTGATCGAGTCTTTCCGACGTTCGCTCTTGCCGCGCTCGCGCAATCGCCGTCGCTCGTCGATCTGGACGTCAGCGGTTCCGCGCTTGACGCGGCGGGGGAATTTGCCAAAGTCGACTTGACCAAGTCGTTTCCGAAACTCGAAAAGCTCAATCTCTACCAAACAAAAGCCGGAGACGCGGGCGTCGACGCGATCCTTCCGCTCGCCGACCGTCTGACCTGGTTAAACCTCGACTACGCGGGCGTCGGTCCGGAATCCGCGCCGAAGATCGCGCAATTTACGAACCTGACGTTTCTTCACGTCGGACGCTCGACGCTTGACGACGCGAGCGTTTTGCAATTCTCGGCGTTGACGAAACTCGAAAAAATCCATATTACGCGTAGCTTGGCGACCGAAGAAGGCGCCGACGCGTTAAGAAAAGCGCTTCCGAACTGCGTCGTCGTATCGCGGCCGGAAAACTAACCCTCTCGCTAAAAACCCCTCCAAGGAACCGAAATCATGAAAAAATTCGCGCTTCTTTCCCTTCTCGTCGCGGCGCTATTCGCCGTCGCGTCGACCGCGTCCGCGCAAGACGACGGATTCGTCTCCATCTTCAACGGCAAAGACCTGACCGGCTGGGCGGGCAACCCGAACCTGTGGTCGGTCGAAGACGGCTGCATCGTCGGACAGACGAACGACGCGGACAAAAAAATCACGGTGAATCAGGCTCTTTACTACACTGAAGACAAAGAGATCGGCGATTTCGCGATCAAATTCGATTATAAGATCAGCAACTGGGGCAACTCCGGCCTGTACTATCGCGGCTGGTTCCTGGAAGAACCGGAAAAATTCCGCGTCGGCGGTTATCAGGGCGACTTCGACGGCTCCGCGACGTACAGCGGAATCATGTACGGCGAATCGTTCCGCGGCATTTTGGCGAATCTCGGCACGGTCAGCCGCGTCAATCCCAAGGGCGAAATTGAAGAAGTCGCTCGTTTCGCCACGCCCGAGGAAATTCGCGCGAACGTCAAAATTGAAGACTGGAATCACTACGAAATCGTCGCGAAAGGGTTCGTGTTCGTTCATAAGATCAACGGCAAAGTGACGAGCGTGTTCGTCGACGAAGACTCCGACGACGTTCGCCGCAAGAGCGGCGTTCTCGGCTGGCAGCTGCACGTCGGCGAAGGCGGCATGCGCGTCGAAGTCAAGAATATCTACTTGAAGAAACTCTAATCGCTTGCGAACCTTATGAAAACGATTCGACTGGGGACGCGCCCCAGCGCGCTCGCGCTCTGGCAGGCGAACTGGACGCGCGAGGCGCTCGAAAAAATCGGCGTCGACGTCGAGATTGTGAAGATCGCGACAAGCGGCGACGTCAATCGCGGCGAGGCGATCGCGAATATCGGCGCGCAGGGCGTCTTCACCAAGGAGATTCAGCGCGCGCTGCTCAACGACGAAATCGACGTCGCCGCGCACAGCCTCAAAGATCTGCCCGTCGAAAAGATACCCGACCTGCGCCTGAGCGCCGTCCCCGAACGCGAGGATTCCCGCGACGTTTTCGTCTCGAACAAACACGCGTCGATCGACGAATTGCCCGAAGGCGCCGTCCTCGGCACGAGCAGTATGCGTCGCAAGAGCATGGCGCTGCGCTACGCGGTCAAAAAGTTTCCCGACGCCAAAACGCCCGCGTGGGACGTCCGCGATATTCGCGGCAACGTCGAAACGCGACTGCGCAAACTCGACGAAGGCGAATACGACGCGCTGATTCTGGCGTCCGCCGGTCTCAAGCGACTCGGGCTGGCCGACAGAATAACGTCGTATTTGCCAAGCCCCGACTTTCTGCCCGCCGTCGGTCAGGGCGCGCTGGGTCTGGAGACGCGCGAAGACGACGTCGAAACGATCGAACGGCTCGAAAAACTGATCGAACCGGGCGCGTTTTTGAGCGCGCTTGCCGAACGCGCGCTCCTTGCGGAACTCCAGGGCGGCTGTCTTGTTCCCATCGGCGCTCGGGGAACGTTGCACAAAATGGACGGAGGGTTCGAAGTTCTTACGCTCGAAGCGCAAATTCTCTCGTTCGACGGCGCTCGATCTTTTGAAACAACCTCGATGCAAGTCTTTGATCCGAGCAAATTTGCCGAACCGCTCCCCTTCGAGACGCAAAAAGGTCTCGCGGAACTCCTCGGCAAAGGCGCGGCGCAAGCGCTTCTCGATCAGGGCGCGACCGAACTGGTCGAAGAAATTCGACGCGTTCGCGACGAACGCAACGAAAAATTACGAAAAAAATCCGCCGAATCGCGCTGACGCGCGCGGCATACCGAAACCCTCGCGCGACCTCGTCGCGCCAAACTCAGGAAAGACGCCGGAATATGTTATCGATGACTCCCGACGAAAAGAAAACGATCGACGCGATGCGCGCTTTGGCGATGGACGCCGTTCAGGCGGCGAAAAGCGGACACCCCGGAACCCCCGTCGCGCTCTCGCCAATTACCTACCTGCTCTACAACGAGCGCATGAAGTACGATCCCAACCGTCCGAACTGGCCCGGCCGCGACCGCTTCATTCTTTCGATCGGGCACGCTTCGACATTGATCTACTCGACGCTTCACGTCGCCGACGTCAAATCGCTCGACGCCGACGGCAAGCCGACAGCTCGTCCCGCCGTCGCTATGGACGATCTTAAATCGTTCCGACAACTCGGTTCGCGTTGCGCCGGACACCCCGAGTACGGGCGCGTCGAAGGAGTCGAAATGACGACCGGTCCCCTTGGCGCGGGCGTGGCGACAAGCGTCGGGTTCGCAATGGCGAACAACTGGCTCGCGGCGCGCTATAACAAACCGAATTTCAAGCTGTTCGACGCGAACGTCTACGCGCTTTGCGGCGACGGCTGCATGATGGAAGGAATCTCGTCGGAAGCGGCGTCTCTGGCGGGTCATCTGAAACTCTCGAACCTGTGCTGGATTTACGACTCCAATAGAATCACAATCGAAGGAGACACGAATCTGGCGTTTACGGAATCGGTTCCCGAGCGCTTCGCCGCCTACGGCTGGAACGTTCTTCGCGTCGACGACGTCAACGACCTGCCCGCGCTGCGCAAAGTCTTCGACGCGTTTGAAGCGGAACAGGATTGCCCGACGCTGATCGTCGTCAAAAGCGTCATCGCCTACGGCGCCCCGACGAAAGCGGGCAAAGAGTCCGCGCACGGCGCTCCGCTCGGCGACGACGAGATCGCGGGCGCGAAGAAATTCTACGGCATGGATCCCGACGTCAAATTCTTCTGCGACGACGACGTTTACGCGCAATTCGCGAACAACCTCGGCAAACGCGGTCCGGAACTTTCCGCCGCGTGGGACGACGCGTTTGATAAATACCGCGTCGAATTCCCCGACCTTGCTAATGAACTTGACGCCATCTTCGCCGGCGAGCTCCCCGAAGGCTGGGACAAGTCCCTCGAAGCGTTTCCCGTCGACGAAAAGGGTATGGCCAGCCGCGCGTCGAGCGGCAAAGTTCTGAATCAACTCGCCGCCGGACTTCCCTGGCTCGTCGGCGGTTCCGCCGACCTCGCGCCGTCGAACAACACGTGGCTTAAAGACGAAGCGGCGGGCGAATTCGGGCCCAAACAAGTCGGGCGCAATATTCACTTCGGCGTTCGCGAGAACGCGATGGGCGCGATCGCCAACGGTCTGGTTCTGAGCGGATTGCGAGGCTACTGCGCGACGTTCTTCGTCTTCGCCGACTACCTGCGCCCGATGATTCGTCTCGCCGCGCTTATGGAAATCCCGACGCTCTTCGTCTTTACGCACGACTCGATCGGCGTAGGAGAAGACGGGCCGACGCACCAGCCGGTCGAGCATCTCGCGTCGTTGCGCGCGATTCCGAACGTCGCGGTCTTCCGGCCTGCGGACGCCAACGAAGTTTCGGAAGCGTATAAAGCGGCGATGGGACTGACGAAAACGCCGTCCGTTATGGTTCTTACGCGTCAAAATCTCCCGACCGTCGATCGAACGAAATACGCGGCTGCGGCCGGCGTCGCCAAAGGCGCGTACGTCCTCGCCGACTGCGACGGAACCCCCGACGTAATCCTTATCGGAACAGGCAGCGAAGTCGGGCTGTGCCTCAAAGCCGCCGACGCGCTCGCCGCCGAAGGCGTGAAAGCGCGCGTCGTAAGCGCCCCGTGTCTGGATATTTTCGCGCGACAGTCGGCGGAATATCGCGAATCTGTTTTGCCGAAAAACGTCAAGGCTCGCGTCGGCGTCGAGCTGGGCGTCGAACTCGGCTGGGGCAAATTGGTCGGCGACTGCGGCAAGTTCCTCGGCATGACGACGTTCGGCGATTCCGCGCCCGCCGCCAAGTTGATGGAACACTTTGGCTTCACCGTCGACCGCGTCGTCGCGCTCGCGAAAGAATCGATGAACGAAGCGCGCTGATTTTGTCTTTTAGAGAAGCGTCAGAGAGTCGAAAAAGACTCTTTGGCGCTCTTTTTGTTTGAGGAAAGACCTGAAATCATTTTAACGCCGTTTGGAATCCGTCCGCGGAAATCTCGTAAAAAACAGCGGGGAGAAGGCGACTCTTTTTCGCGATCATTAACGGCGTTTATAGCGCAAATTTCGACAATAAGGAAACGCGATATGAAACGATTGACAATTATTCCGGCGCTTGCGACGGCGTTAATTACGGCTCTGGCGACGACGTCTCTTAGCGCGATCGAATTACAAGGTCGATACGACGTTACGGAAAAATTGCCCGCCGGGTATGATCGACCGATCGAAAAACGCGGCCGCGTCGAGGAGATTGTCTACGCGACGCACGGCGGCGAAAAGAACGCGTTTGTCTATTTGCCCTACGGCTACGACGAAGGGGACGCGCCCTACCCGTTCTTCTACCTCATGCACGGGGGCGGCGAGGATCAGACTTGTTACTTTGTCAAAGACGGTTCTTCGCCGCTGTCCAATATTCTCGACCGTCTGATCGACGAGGGCAAGCTCGCGCCGATTATCGTCGTCGCGCCGTCGTTCTATCCGAAAGAGCGCGATTCGGTCGGATTCGCCGAATTGGACGCGCTGACGCGAAGCTTCCCCGAGGAATTGACGCGCGACCTTATGCCGGTCGTCGAAAAGAAATATCGCTCGTTCGCGGGGGACGCTAGCGACGTCCTGCTCAAAGCGACGCGCGACAAGCGCGGGTTCGGCGGGTTCTCGATGGGCGCGGAGACGACCTGGAACGTCTTTTTGCAGAAACAGGACTATTTCCGCTATTTCGTGCCGATCAGCGGCGACAGCTGGATTATCGAAACGCGAGGCGGTTTGACGGCGTCGGACAAAACGGCGGAAAAACTCGCCGAATCGATTGCGGCGAGCGGTCATAAGCCCGACGATTTCGTTATTTGCGCGATCACCGGTCGTCTGGATATCGCGTTCGAGCCGATGAACGCGCTGATCGAAGCGATGATCAAGCGCGACGAGTTCCGCGTCGGCGAGAACTTGTTCTACGGGCTCAAAGCGGACGGCAAGCATTGGCACGGCGACGTCCGGATCTATTTGCGCGCGGTTCTGCCCAAGATCTGGCCCGGACGATCCGAAGCGGAATGATTATACGCGTCGGCGTCAGTCGGCTGCAACCCTGTCGACGCGTCTCTATGTTGACGACCGCGATAACGCGGGGTATAATACTGGAAACGGGGGTTCGTTAGCCCAATTTGTGCGAGAGGACAAGAGCATTGGACGTTCAAAATAATCGCGTCGATTTGTACAAAGACTTGATATTTCGGGCGATTTTTGGGGACAATTCCGTAAAAAACGTTCTGAAATATCTGCTCAACGCGGTCCTGGAGCAGGCGGAACTCCCGTTAATCGCGGAGCTTGAACTTGGAAACACGTTTAAGTTGCCAACCTTCTACGGCGGCAAATCGTCGATTATGGATATTCACGCGATCGACGAGACGGGGCGGCATTTCGATATCGAAATGCAAGTTCAGCCCGAAAAATACTTTGGAGAACGTC
>CAMZEO010000220.1 GCA_947305735.1 uncultured Planctomycetales bacterium
ATCACAACAGAGGATGACACCGTCGATGGAAGCGTTGCAAGGAAGAAGACTCCAAGCCATATGCCCGTCGTTACGGTTTTTGTCTCCTGTTTTATGAGTTCTTCGTCTGAGAAAGGTTGGGGGACGTCGGAGTTTTTTGATATGACGCTATGCATTTCCGCGCGTTCTTGAAGTTTGACAATGTCGTCGTGAGTTGGCGCGGCCCCAGTAATTAACATTACGGACAGTATGAGGATGGGAAAGAGGAGAAATGTGGACAGGACGACGACAACGTGCATCTTGACGTTTGCTAATCCAGTCTGTATTTTTTTCCAGTTTAGGCGTAGACCGTAGAAAAAAAAGATGACCGAGACTCCGAAATTAGCAAGCGTGGATATTGAAAAAAGACCTTTTTTCGCGCCAAAGTAAGGATAAATCCATGCGAGAAAGATCGCGCCGAAAAGCGAAAGCACGAAGTTGTCGAGTCCGGCGCGTTTGGGGAAATTACTCATTTTTGTCAAGACAGTTTTGATCATATAACGGCGTCAATAATCTTCGGGTGTTTTGAAATAATCTTTCCCTTTTGATTGGTAAAGAAGTTTCCTCACCGTTAACATTTTTAAAAAACCCCCCTTATTATATTCCTGGCAAGCATCCTTGCAAGTGTCGAGATCTTTTCAGGTTCCAGCGAAACTCGTTTGAATTTTCTTTCCGAGCGCTTGTCGTTCCGTTCTTTCTTTGTTAAACTTGACGCGGTGAAGTTTGCTGAAAGCAACTTTTTGAATGAATTCGAATTTTGAGCGTCTGGATATGCAAAAATTCGTAGGTATTTCGGTTTGTTTTCGTTTCCTTGACAGAATTGTGAAGTTTTGTTGATTCCTGTGGTCGACAATCGACGAGGTTGGCTGTGAAAAAAACATATTTAGCGATCGATATGGGCGCGTCGAGCGGTAGACACGTCGTTGGACATTTTGATGGTAAAAGAATAGAGCTTGAGGAACTCTACCGCTTTGAAAATGGACCGGTCGATATGAACGGTTCCCTTTTTTGGGATCTTCCCGGACTTTGGAAAAGCGTTCAAAACGGTCTCCGCGCCGTCGGTTCTAAATACGGTTCCGAAGTCGTCAGCGTTGGGGTGGACACTTGGGGCGTGGACTTTGCCTTTGTCGGTCGCGGCGGCGAGCTTCTTGGCAATCCTTATTGCTATCGTGATCCTCGAACTGACGGGGCTATGGAACGCGCGTTTAAAATCGTTCCTCGCGAAGAGATTTTTGCTCAGACGGGTCTTCAGTTTATGGAGTTCAATTCTCTCTATCAATTGATGGTTATGAGAGAGAAGGATTCTCCCCTGTTAGAAGTAGCTCGACGTTTACTACAGATTCCCGATTTATTTCACTGGTTGCTTTCAGGCGTTGAAAGCAACGAGTTTACAAACGCGACAACAACGCAGTGTTATAATCCGTCGACGCGTTCGTGGGCGTATTCGTTATTAAAAAGATTTGATATTCCCACGCATTTCCTTCCTCCGACGACTGAGCCTGGCACGACTATTGGCAAGTTGCGCGGCGCTTTGGCGGAAGACTCTGGTTTGACTTCAGCCAACGTTGTTTTACCAGGAACGCATGACACCGCTAGCGCCGTGTTTGCCGTGCCGTCCGCTAGTCGTTTAGGCACGCCGGATTGGGCTTATATCAGCTTGGGTACCTGGGCTTTAATGGGTATTGAGTCTCCAAAACCGGTGGTTAACGACGTCGTTTCCAAATTCAATTTTACGAACGAAGGCGGCGTTTGCGGCACGACCCGAATTTTGAAGAACATATGCGGTATGTGGTTGCTTCAAGAGTGTCGTCGGATTTGGAACCAACAGGGAAAGAAGAATTCTTATGGTCAACCGATCGACTGGGAAGATATGAATATCATGGCGGCCGGCGCAAAGCCGTTTGTAGCTTTTGTCGATCCCGACGCGCCAGAATTTGCGAAACCGGGCAATATGCCTCAAATGATCCGCGATTTTGTTAAACGCACCGGGCAAGGCAATCTTGAAACTGACGGAGCCGTGTTGCGCGCGGTAGTTGAAAGCTTGGCTCTCAAGTTCCGTCGCGTTTTAGCTATGTGCGAAGAAATTGGCGGTAAACGTATAGAAACGATTCATGTGGTTGGCGGCGGCGTCAAAAATAAATTATTGCTCCAAGCCACGGCGGACGCGACGGGACGCAGGGTTGTTGGCGGACCTATTGAAGGCACTGGAGTTGGCAATATATTGATGCAGGCAATTGGCGCGGGCGACGTGTCCGGCGTTGAAGAGGCGCGCGAGATTGTCCGAAATAGTTTCGACGTAGTAACGTTTGAGCCGTTTGCAAGCGACTTGTCCGCATGGGATGAAGCATATGAACGTTTTTTGACGATACTCCAGTAAATTTATGCGAGGCTTACGGTTCATCGCGCGGCTTTTTCAGAATTATCGCGCGAGGATCGTTGGATTTATCGAGCGAGTCAGGCATACCGTTATGGCTCGCTTTTTTAATACTTTTAGCATTTTGCCTTTTAGAACGATAGACGACGCGGGAATTTTGGGATGAGTAACGACGTTGGCAAATCTGTTGAAGAAAAAGCGAACGGCGCGCGTGAGCGCAGACTTGCGCGTGTTGGAAACGGGCGGTCTAAACAAGCGTGTTTTATCTTATGGCCCTTTGTTGTTTGTCAAAGGTTTGTCCGTTTCTTGTATGATTGGGTTTTGTCGTGGGCTCATTCTCGATTTGGCGCGTCCGCGCTCGTCGTTCTTTCTTTTGCTGAGAGTTCATTTTTTCCGATCCCTCCCGACGTTCTTCAGATCGCCTTGTCGATAGAACGTCCTAAACGTTCTTTTTTTTATGCAATGGTCAGCTCGATAGCGTCGGTATGCGGCGCCGCGTTGGGGTGGTATATAGGCTTTGCGTTGTGGGAGCAATTAGGCGGTTTTTTTGTGCCTAACATCATTTCAACGGAGAATATGAGTAAAGTTTCAGCTTTTTTTGACAGGTATGGTTTTATGGCTCTTTTTGCGGCCGCTTTTACGCCTATTCCTTTCAAGGCGTTTACTATTTCCGCCGGTATTGCTCAAATGTCGCTGCCGATCTTGTTGCTTGCGTCGCTAGTTGGACGCAGCCTCAGGTTTTTTACTATGGGAATGTTGATTTTCATTTGCGGACCCAATATTAAAAAATGGATTGATCGATATTTTGGTTGGTTGACACTTGCTTTTTTCATATTGTTGGTCGGCGGTTTTTATTGTCTTAAGTACGCGTTTTAAGTTTCAGACGACTGTTGGTTGATAAGACAATTAATCAGAGATTTATTTATGGACACAAACGATCTTTTTGACAGTAGCGATTCTTCTCGTTCCGGCAAACCGTTGGTTCACGTGAAAACGGCAGTTTTCCCGGGACCTATCCAACTGTCGACCGGGGGAATTCTTCCAGAACTTAAAATCGCCTACGAGACGTATGGAACGTTAGGAACTCAGAAAGACAACGCAGTATTAATTTTTCATGCTTTATCCGGCGATTCTCATGTTGCGGCTCATGACGAGTACGACGACCCCGGTTGGTGGGATCTGCTTGTGGGACCCGGAAAATACGTCGATACGAATCGGTATTTTGTTATTTGCGCAAACGTGCTTGGCGGTTGTCGCGGCACTACCGGTCCGGATAGTGTCAACCCCGAAACCGGCAGGGAATACGGCTTTCATTTTCCCCCTATCAATGTCGCGGATATTGTCGACGTTCAGCGTATGTTAGTTAATTCTTTGGGGATAGATCGCCTTTTGGCGATCGTTGGCGGGTCTCTTGGCGGTCTTATGGCTTTGGATTGGGGAACCCGTTATCCCGACGGCGTGGCGGGTATTGTCGCAATTGCGACGGGGGCTCGGATGACGACGCAAGCGCTGGCGTTTGACGTCGTCGCTCGGAACGCGATAATGAGCGATCCGAATTTCAACGGCGGCGAATATTACGACAAAGAAGTCGGTCCTTCGACCGGATTAGCTATAGCTCGGATGCTTGGACACATTACATATCTTTCTCAGGAGTCTATGAACCGCAAGTTTAACGCGAATAGAAACGTTGGGAAAAAGTTAGACACCTCCTTTGAAACGAAGTTTTCCGTGGGCTCATACTTGGCCTATCAAGGCGGCAAATTTGTCGAACGATTTGACGCGAACAGCTATCTCGCGTTAACTCTTGCCTTGGACGCTTTTGATCTTGGTCCTTCCCGAAAACAGCTTGTCGCCGCGTTGCGAAGATCGATGTGTCGATGGCTCTTTGTGAGTTTTAGTTCCGATTGGCTTTTTCCCGCTTTTCAAGCTCGGGAACTTGTTGACGCCGCTATAGCCAGCGACAAACAAGTTAGTTATTGCAATATTGAAAGTTATAGCGGGCATGACGCGTTTTTATTGGAAAACGAAGCTCCCATGTACGGAGGATTGACGAGTTCTTTTCTTCATAATCTCAGTTTGGATTGGCAACCGGACGACGAGAAACGAAGACAAGAGTTGAACGAGAGCTACGGAACGCCGACTTCCGAGCCAAAGTCCCGAGTTGATTATGATCGTATTCTCGCTCTCATTCCTCCCAAGACAAAAATTTTGGATTTGGGGTGCGGAAAGGGCGATTTATTGGCGCATTTGAAGGCGCGAGGACACGAGAGACTCGTAGGCGTCGAAGCGGAAGAGAATTATGTGCTTCGGTGCGTGGAAAAGGGCTTGGACGTTCTTCAACTTGATATAAACGACGGTCTAAAATCTTTTTCAGACCATCAGTTTGATTTTGTCGTGTTGTCCAAGACCCTTCAAACTATTAAAAACGTGGAAATTGTTTTGGAAGAGATGTTGCGCGTTGGCACGCGCGCCATCGTGAGTTTTCCCAATTTGGGGTATAAGGAATATCGCAAGCAACTAGAGAACGGACGAGCGCCACAGACGGATCCGCGCAAGGGGAAGAAATGGTATAACTCTAGCGACGTTCGTTTTTTGACGATTACCGATTTTGAAGAATTCTGTCAGGAAAAGGGGTACAAGATATTTAAGGAAGTAGCGCTTAATTCTAAGACTGGCAAGCTAGTGGAAGAGCGGGAAGACGTCAATGGAGACGTCTTTATCGTTGTTTTAGGGCGCTGACGCGCGATCGCGTCCAGTATGATTCGCGGTTCGGATGATACGCGTTTTCAGGACTCGATTCTTTGGGGATTGAGAGGCTAAAATCGGTTTTTTTTCCGAGTTTAAAACTAGCCCCTTGACGAGTTCCCTATTTTTCCCTTATATTAATGAACCGATCGAATTTGTGTTCGACTGCAAGTATGTCAGCCCGGCGTTAGGTCGGTTTTTTCGATTAGAGGATCGCCAATAATGAAGAAAACTAGAAAAATAGACGAAAAAAATAGTCTCGAGGCGCTGTTGCTTAAGGGCAAGAGCGCTTACGAAGACAACAAAACTAAAACGTTTCAGTATATTCTTATAGCGGTATTGATTATTGTTGCCGTCACGGTTGTTCGAACGAAGTTTAACGGAACCAGCGGTAAGTACAACGCTGCGGATTCCGCCTATTATGACGCTACTCAGTCCTCTTTTTCAGGACGGGGAGCGCCCGACGGTTCTATTCTCTGAGCCGCTGCGGCGGCGTACAAGAACAACGTTGCGGGCAGCGTGTTGCACGCCGACGCTGGTGACGCTTTTTTGAGCGCCGGACAGAAAGACGTAGCCGACAAGGAAGCTTACAGTCGCGGCGTTAAGTCGACTGACGGCGAGGCAAAACAACCTGCGGATCCTAACGATAATTTTAACTCCGCATATGAATCGTATCAGGCGGCCGCGACTTCGACAGACTTAGACGTCCAGGCAAGAGCATACTATGGTTCCGGCTTGGCGCAAGAGTATCTTGCAACTGTTGCCGCCAAGGATTCGGACGTCGAGTCCGCTGTCGAAAAGGCGAAAGAGTTGTATAAGAAAGCGACGGAAGTTTCGACGGATTCTCCCTACCGCGCGCTTGCAAATAAGGCTCTTGCCAATTTAGACAATAGTTTGACGCTTGATTACTACAAAAGCGTTTCTAACGCGTTTGTTAATCTTCCCGAACCTTCCGACGAGTCGATTTTGTCGGAGAATAACGATGAGTTGAACGCTGGCGAAGCGATTGGAGTCGAAGGTTTTAACACGAACGACGATCCTTCCGAGATGGAGCAGGATACTTCTGAAATGGAAGAAACTGTCTCTGAAACCGAATAGTCCGTTTTGGATCCTTTTGTCTTTTCTGTTTTTTCAAAAACGCCGTTGACGTTCCGACGAATGACGGCGTTTTTGTTCTTTGTGGGCGGGGATGATCGGGGGAGGCGCGGTCAGACGCTCGTTGTTCGGACGTCGTTTTGTCTTCTCTCCATTTTTTAGGACAAATTGTTTACGCGCGGGGGTGGTTCTTCCGATAGACTTGCCTGAGCTTAGAAGTGTCGACATGAGTATAGATTTGGGTAGTCGCGATGCTTTCATGTCCGAGCATTTCCTGGACTTGCCGGAGATCCGCGCCCCCTTGAAGCATATGGGTGGCAAAACTATGACGCAGGGAGTGAGGACTAATGGTTTTAGGAGCGCCTGTTCGCAGAGCGTATTTTTTCACGAGTTCCCAAAGCGCTTCGCGG
>CAMZEO010000221.1 GCA_947305735.1 uncultured Planctomycetales bacterium
GACGCTTGCGGACAGTAAATTGGAAAATGCTATTCGTTATCGCGCCGATATTTCGCGTCCGCAATGGGAACGCAATTCTCTTGACTCTGTCCTTGACGTTTATGTCGTTGGCGGAGGCGCGTTTAGAGATTACCGACGAATAGTTGTTGAACGTAAGGAATCGAACGGTCGTCTACTATATGTTTATGGGACGACGTCGGCTCCGCATGATAGCGCTTATCAACCGATACTATGGTCTTTAGATTCTTGGTCTGCCGGCGCCGACGGTATTGTTCCCTGGCAAACAATTGGGAACGAAGAATCATGGCGAAATAGCGACGAATTGGCGTTGTTTTATCCCCCGACAAAAGAGTTTTCCGAGGTCGCGCCTTCAATTCGATTAAAAGCTTATCGACGCGGCGAACAGGACGTCGAGTACCTAACGTTGGCGCTTAAACTGTCGAATTATTCGCGAGAGGAATTGTCAAAGGCGTTGCGCGAACGACTCAAATTGGATCATTCTCTGTTTGTCAACAATTCTGTCGAAGACGCAGGCTCTTCGGTTTATACTACGGCGACGCCGGATGATTTGCAATTTTTTCGTAGAGAATTGGGCGAATGGCTGAGCAGTCTTTCAAAAAATAAAGGAGTGAAAGAGTGAAAAATATGCATTACTTTCTAATAGCTTTAATCGTAGGGCTGTTCGTTCAAGCCGCCGACGAAGTTTCTTGGGCTAACGACGTTCAAGAGTACTTTGAAAAAGTTTTTCCCGCCTCTGAAAAACAGACTTTTGGACGATTAGTAATGGCGGCGGAATGGAGAATATGGATTCCGAAAGATGTTCAGACGCTCAGAGGGGTTGTGGTTCATCAGCATGGTTGCGGGAGCGGATCTTGCGACGGCGGGCGAACGGCCGTTTACGACCTTCATTGGCAAGAGTTAGCGCGTAAGCATGATTGCGCGCTAATGGCGGTTTCTTATCGTCAGGACGACTTTGACTGCCAAATGTGGTGCGATCCTCGCAACGGATCCGCTCAAAGTTTTTTGGACGCTCTTCAATACTTTGCCGACTATACTGGACACGACGAGTTAACTCGCGTTCCTTGGGCTTTGTGGGGACATTCAGGCGGCGGACATTGGGTTGGTAGTATGTGCCAACTATATCCAAAACGTATCGTTGGCGCTTGGCTTCGAAGCGGTTGCCCTGACACCGTAGGTTTCACTTTTAACGAACTTCCGATGAACGACGACGTTATTGACGTGCCTATGATGTTGAATCTAGGAGCTCACGAACATGATTTTGCGATCGTATGGAATTCGTGTTGGGCATATTTTCAAGCGATGCGTCGTAATAACGCAAAAATCGGATTGATTATCGATCCTAAAACAAGTCACGAAACTGGCGATTCGCGCTATCCCGCAATACGTTTCCTTGACGAGTGTTTATCCGTTCGACTCTCCTTCAACGCGGGGGATTTCGAGCTTCGTCCAACCCCCGAAGGATATGTGTTGCCAATTGAAGAAATATCCGACGCTGAAATATCTGCGGAAAATATTGTTATTGATTCAAATAAACCTGATGGAAACTATACGGCTTTAGAACGAAGGGAGTTTTTAAAAGACGGTCTTTGGTTCTTGAATAGGGAGTATGTAGACGTTTGGAGAAAATATTCGATAGATTGTTCTTTTGAAGATACTACTCCGCCGCCGCCGCCAACAGACGTTGTCGTTAATGAAGACGGTCTAATTACTTGGAAGTGTCGCGCTGATTTAGAAAGCGGTCTTAAGACCTTTATTGTGTATTGCGACGGCGCCGTTCTCCAAGAATTGCAAGGCGCCCCCGTTTGTAACGCTCGACCGACATTTCAGGGCGTTATGTATAGCGACACCCCTGATTATTCGGCGCCTAAAATGGAATATTCCATCAAAGATTATGATTCATCGCGTTCGTATTCGGTTGTTTCAGTCAATTGTTGCGATTTAAAGTCAGAAGCGGCGATTGCAATAAAACGTTAGCGATTCAATAAGAACGGTCGCTTTGGAGACGCGAGTTAACAAGACCGTTGAATCGCGTCTCTTTTCTGGGCTGATAACGAGTTATTATTAGAAGTGATTTCGTAACTCATATCAATATTTCCCGCACGAATATTGTTTGAAATGCGCTAATTGTTATTTCCTCAACTTGAGGAGATTACAATTGTGAAAAAAACGCGATTATGTGACTGGCAAGGAATTAACGGATAAATAATTGGAACAAATTGAGTCGTTATTGCTCGAACCGCTCCAATCTCGTGAAGGCGGACAAAAACGTGCGCGCAATCGAGCTTGTTTTGATGGCATTTTATGGATTTGTCTGGCAGACGCGCGCGTTGGCGCGATATGCCCGAACGACGTCCTTCTGAGCGCGCCTGTTGGCGTGGAATGAACGAATGGTAAGATTAGAATCCGCAGACTGACATATTACTTGGAACGCTCGACGCGCGCGGTCGTTTGAATTGAGACGAAGTTTTTGCTGACGGAAACTTTTGCGCCGACAAAAAAGGGGCTCTGGAATCGGTAACGCAAAGCGTGAGAAAGGAACAAAGCTTGTGGCGGCGGCAGCAGACGGCAAGGTCTTGCCAATCGTGTTTGTCGTTGCTTCCGCGACGTTATGCGGCTCGATTGATCGAACAAATGCTTGACGCAACGCGGATTCCTCGTAAGGGCGCCGGTCGTCCGCGAAAAAATTTCAAGCGATTGACATATGACAGAGCCGCCTTCAGTAAAGCTTTTCAGGAGCGTTTTAAAAGGGAACGCGGCATAGATTTAATTTGTCTTCATCGGAAAAACAACAAACACAAAACGCGGGATGGTTGCAAGTTACGACGTTATAAGCGTCGTTGGAAGATGGAATAAGCGAACGCTTGATTATATAACAATCGGCGGATTGTCGTTCGCTACGGTTGTTTTTTATCGAGCTATAAGGCGTTTGTAACCCTCGCTTTATAACGATCGCATTAAAGGGGTTATGAAATAACTCCTAGTCTTCCAAACTATTTTCAAGGAGTGTTCCTTCTATTTTAACAATAGAATTGGCAAGACGTTCTAACGCTTCCAAATAGTTGACAAAAGATTCTACATACGTCGTTCTTACTGATGAGAGTTCGAGGAAATTGATTTGCCCTTGTTGATAAGCTTGTTGGCTCATCGAAAAGACTTTTTCGAGATCTGGCAAGATTTTTTGTTGATATGTTTGAACTTCGTCTTTCGCGCTTTTGTAGGTGGAGAATACGTCTGCAAAATCTGCTCGCAGTTTTAGTTGTAGCTTTTCCAATTCTCTTTGAGCCGCAAAGAATTCAGCGGTTGCTCGTTGAATATTTCCTTCATTGTTGTTGTTAATACGAATAGGAATTCCTACTCCTACCTGTGCGATCGTCATTTTGTCGGCAAAATCGTACAAAGCTCCTCCCTCGATGGAAATTTCCTTTTGGGGGGAACGTTCAAATGCTAACGCCGCTTGTTTTTCGAGTATTTCGGCTTTTTTCTTAGCAATTTCGGGACTTCGTTCTAAAATTGAGTCTAGGGTTGCGTTTTCACTGAGCTGCTCGTTGTTTCCAAGGGCTTCGGGATCATCGACGATTTCCCCAATTGGTTCGTCGGGAACGCCGATCATAACGGCAAGTTTTTTTTCTAGGGCTTCTTTGACGTTGAGTTCTTGCGTCAGCATTAATTGCGCTTGACGCGTTTGATTCTGTAACTGAATAAAATGTAGTTGCGTAATTTCTATGGAACCCGCCGATATTGCCGACCGCGCATTGTCTTCGGCTGCTTGTGAAATGGAAACTAACTGCCGATGGAACTCAATTTTCTTTTGGGAGATTAGTACCCTGTACGCAAGCGAGCGAACGTCGTTGAGAATCTTGGCAATTGCGATTTGTTTGCTCCAATCAAGCTTTTCCAACGAGCAATCGCTTAATTGAACCAAAAGTCTCCTGCGTTCGCCGGTTCCGAATTCTTGTTCTAATGTGAAGCCTTGTTTTCCGGCTTTGCCTTCAGCTCCAATTTCTTCCGCTTGATATCGCAATTTGGGATTGGGACGTAGACCCGCTTGCGCGCGAATGCCGCGTTCCGCTTGAATAGCGTTCTCCGCAATTTTTTGAGAAGGATGGTTTCGAATTGCCTTTTCTTGCAATTGTTTGATTGTGACTTTTTTTTTCTGAGAGGTCGATTCGATAATTAAAACGTCGCGATCCGAAGACTGCGTCTTATGGATCGGCGTCTCGTCTTGCTCATTTTGCAATTTGCCCCTTGAAGGCGACGGAGCCTGTTGATAACCGTCTTGAGCCATTGCCCCGGGAATATAAAACGACGCCAAGAATAAAGATGTTAAGAGTTTTGTGGCGTTGCGAGTGAAAATCATCGTTTGCCCTGCGTTTATTGTGTACAAAACCGGAATCCAACATTTAGGCGGGTCGCTCCTCCCTGCGGGAAATCCTAGTAATTATTCGATTTTAAGTAAAGACTTAAATTATGATTTAAAACTTGGAGCTTCTTTCGACAATTTCTCGTTATCATCATTCATACTTTTACAATAGTTTCGAGCCGCATTAAGACCGAAACTCCAGAATAACGCGGGTCGAACAAAAAACTCTAATACTGTTGAGGCAATTAGACCGCCAATCATGACTGTCGCGATGGGATATAGTAATTCTCGACCGGGAAGATTTGGCGCCGAAGCTAGAGGCAATAGACCAATAATCGAAGTTAACGCCGTCATTAAAACGGGCGCGACGCGCTCTCGACCTGCTCGAAGAATCATTTCTTTGGAAAGATTCTCTCCTTCGTTTTGAACCAGGCGCAGATAACGTTCCAAAAGAAGTATGCCGTTGCGCGAGGCCACTCCGCAAAGAGAGATCATTCCTATCAGGGAAGGAATGGTTCGCGATTGTCCCGTAAGCGAGAGAGCCACGACTGAACCGACAAGCGCGAGAGGGACGATAGCCATGACTTGCAGGGCGAGATTTGCCGATCTAAACATTCGAAACAATAGCAGAAAAATCGCCAGAGCCGACAAGCACGACAGAGCCACAAGCGTTTGCGAGGCGCTTTCTTCGCTTTCAAACAAACCGCTCAATCGGACGTCAATTCCGTTTGACGTAAATTCTTTTTTGTGAGGCGCTAGCCGTGATTCAATATCTTCTTTAACTTCCACCGCGCCGCGAACGCGAGGATTCGATTGTATTACAACCTGTCTGCGTCCGTTTTCATGATCGATCTGCCCTGGACCAAACGCTTGAACGTCGATTTCGGCAAGTTCGGATAGCGGGACAACTCCGCGTTGAGAGGAGCCCTCGTCGTTTACTAAAGAAGGAACGAGCATACTACTTGAGGAAGGGCGAAAGTTGGTTCTCAAAGACGACTCAACGTTCGTGCCAGCCTCAAACGCATGATCGATTTCTTTTTCCGGGAGTAAAACGGGTATGCGACGCAACAGTTCCAGATCTTCGCGATAATGATTGCCAAATCGAGTCACCACTTCGACGGGACGTTCGCCTTCTAATGCCACTGTCGCGATCGAACCGTTTAGAGCAACTGTTATTGTTTGGTCGACGTCTTGGGGTGTAAGACCAAATCGAGCCAATTCGTCGCGTTTTAAACGAATTTGAACTTGCGGCAGATCCGCTTGAATGGGATCGACGCGAAGCGAACCGACGTCTTCAATTTCTTCCAGGATTTCTCTTATTTCAGAAGACGTTCTTCGAAGATTGACCAGATTCTCTCCGTTGAGTTTAACGGCGATTTTTGCGTTCGTTCCGCTTCGCAGATGATTCAACAAATGTTGCAACGGCTGGTCGTAGGACGCGAGCGTTCCGGGTATATTTCTGGAGTCGATTGTTTCGCGAACGTCGTTTACAATATCGCTGAAATTTCGATTGGAAGATTGATCGATAGAACAAATAAGTTCAGACGTGTTGACAGGGACTGCATGTTCATCCATTTCGCTTCTCCCCGTTTTGCGCACAACCGCTTCGATTCCGTCTATTTGAATAAGCTGAGAAGCGAGATTAGTCGCAATTTCCGAAGAGGTTTTTAAGGACGATCCTGGCGTTAAATCCAAGTTTACTTGAATGGCGCCCTCGTTAAACTGCGGCATAAAATCGCGTTCCAAAGTGAGAAACGAAAGGAATCCAACAAGACCCAACCCAATAGCGAGAGATAAAACAATTCCTGGATAACGCAAACTGACACTAATAGCTCGTTCCGCGAGAAACTGTGCTCCCTTCATAAAAAAACCGACGCTATTTTTTTGGAGATTTTTATTCTTTTTTGTTAGTTTTTCCTTTTTAAAAATCCCGTTTAACACCCAATGAGAAAGAGCCGGGGTTAGCGTCAATGACAATATCAACGAGGTCATTAGGGATACTATGTACGCAGTCCCAAGGGGGGCGAACAGTTTTCCTTCGATTCCCTGTAAAAAGAAAACGGGAAAAAAAACAAGAGTCGTAATTAAAGTGCCGTTGACGACCGAATTCCTGATTTCCGAACTAGCGCCGAAAACAACGTCGAGCGAAGAAAGAGGCGATCCAAGTCGAGCGTTTTCTTTAAGTCGACGATGAATATTTTCAACGTCGACGATCGCGTCGTCGACAAGTTCTCCGATGGCGACGGCAAGTCCTCCAAGC
>CAMZEO010000222.1 GCA_947305735.1 uncultured Planctomycetales bacterium
GACGGTCTGTAAAACGCATGCACAGTTTTACTTCCGTCATGCCGGGCGAAACGACTTCCTGCATAGGCTGTCATGAGCAACGAACGGACGCGCCGGGAACCGAATTTAACAAGCATGTGTTCGACGTGGCCGGCAAGCCGGTCGAGCCTACGCCGGTAGAAGGCGTTCCCGACGTTTACGATTTCATCCGCGACATACAACCTCTGCTCGACAAGTATTGCGTCGAATGTCATAATCCTGATCGACGCGACGCCGCGCTTGATCTTTCTCATACCTGGACGCCGATGCATACGCTAAGCTATTGGGAACTGTCAAGAAGAAATATGCTTGGCGACAACAGAAATCGTCCCCAAAGCGACTTTGCGCCGTATGAAATTGGCAGTCAGGCAAGCAAGCTTTACCAAATGATTCTTGCCAAACACCAGGGCGTGAAATTTACCGAACAAGATTTAAAAACGATGCGTTTTTGGCTGGAAACGGGCGCGCCCTACGCGGGGACGTACGCCGCAAACGGAACCGGCGAATTGGGCTGGTACTATATGAACGAACCGCGTCATAACGATACAGATTGGCCGGAAAATAAAGCGTTGGAAGAAACGATGATTCGTCGTTGCGAGGAATGTCATCCGCGCGACAAAAACCCAATGCCTCGTTATCTCTCGGAGATACTGTACTGGCCGCTCTTTTATAATTTCTCCATACCGGAAAAGTCGCGAATGTTGCGGGCGCCCTTGCCAAAAGAAGAGGGCGGACTCGGTCTTTGCGTGAGAAAGAATCCCGACGGTTCGACCGTTCCCGTTTTCCAGAACAAAGACGATCAGGATTATCAAACAATCCTCAAAGCGGTTCAGCGCGGTCGAGAGTATCTGTTGCACGAAAGCCCGCATTTCTCGCTTAGAACGATTCGACCGAATCCGGCATACACCAAAGCGATGATCAAATACGGCGTCCTGCCAAAGGATTTTGATTTGAGTCAACCGTACGACGTCTACGCAACAGACCGCGCCTACTGGGATTCTTTTGAAGTTAAACCAAAAGAAAAAACTCAAAACAAAGAATGAGCGTTCAGTTTATTCAAACGCCAATAGGAATAGTTGCGCTTCAGGACGCGGATCGCCAATTGATCCGCGTCGAGTTTTTGTTTGGACGCAAATCTAACGGCGCAAAGGAAAAAGCGACGCTCGAACTCCTCGGCGGCAAAAAAGACGTTTTGGACGAGTTCGAGAAACCAGAACTCCAAATAATCGCCCAAAAACGATTTCAAGACGTTTGGCAAAACACAGATTTACTTGAACAAACCAGGCAAGAATTATTCGAGTATTTCGACGGCGTAAGAAAGGCGTTCACCCTGCCCCTTAATCCGCAAGGAACGGCGTTTCGCCGCAAAGTTTGGAACGTTCTTGCAACCGTTCCTTACGCTCAAACGCGAACCTACGGGGAACTTGCGCGAATGATCGGAGCCCCCAAAGCGTCTCGAGCCGTCGGGGCGACGATGCGAGAAAATCCAATCGGAATCATTCTTCCGTGTCATCGAATCGTCGGTTCTTCCGGCAAACTGACGGGGTACAACGGAGGGCTCGACCGCAAGTCTTTCCTTCTGGAATTAGAGGCGCGCAACGCCCGCTAGGACAAGGTTTACTCGTCGTCCCCGCGAATAATCTTCAACATCGTCGGCGAAAGAATCTTGCGTTCGTCGTCGTCGACCAGACTGAATCGATTTCCGTCGTTGGGGGTGCTCAAATAATTCCACGCGCAATAAGGTATTCCGTTTTCTTTCGCTAGAGAAATCACGTCGCGCATCCAGTTTTCCCGATATTCCAATTTACAGTGCCGAATCGTTCCAAATTCTCCTAACCACAATATTTTATCGGGATGCGCTTTGACAAAATCAAAAGCGGGTTGCAACCGTTTGCGCATCCATTCTTTATCGATACGCTCAATATTGGGATAGGGATTGGAAGCGTTGTTTACATACCGCTCGTAATCGCGATACGGTTCGACGTCGGACGGATACGCCATTTTCCGATTGTAATATAACGGTCCGGCTTGAAGAACGCCCTGTTGATGGGTGAACGAAAAAGGTTCGTAGAAGTGAAACGTATAAACGACGTTTGGGTCGTCGTACAACCGCAGATCCTTCAGCGTGTCGGGCGAATTCCAGCACGTCGAACCGACAATAATCTTTCGAGCAGGATTGAGTTCGCGAATCGCTTTAATCGTTCGTTCCGCAAGATCGTTCCACTTTTGAGGATCGACCGCGCGAATTTCGTTGAGCAATTCAAACGCCACGTTCGGCTTGTCGGCGTAACGTTTCTCAAAAGCGATCCAGAGATCGACAAACCGATCCTGCAATCCTTCGTCGTCGAGCAATTCGACGTCCTCTTTAATGTCGCAATAGTTCCCAATCGCCTTATGCAAATTGAGAACGACGTTCAAACGGCGCTTTTCGCAGTCGTTAATGAAGCGGTCGATTAAGGCGAATATCCGTTCGCGATAAACTCCCGGCGATTCTTCAACGACAATTTGATCAAATCCTAATCGAACGCATCGAACGCCAAAAGAAGCGATATTTTGAACGTCAGATTCTGTAATGTAGGAATCAAAATGTTCAAAATCGCCGACAGACAACGCCAAACGTCGATCTTCCGGAAGCACGTTAAAACGTTTATAATTGGTCAGCCAGCCGCCAATACCGACGCCTGTTTCAAAACCTTCGAACGCAGGACTTGCGGAACGGTTCAACGATTGATCGGAGTCTTGAGCGCATACTTCCAAAGCCCCCAAAACGCACGAAAGCGCAAACGCCGCCGCGCGGAACCAAAAACTGTTCTTCATCGCTCAAATCCCAAAAAACTACCATAAACAACCTGCGGAAAAGCGCAAACGCCAATCGCGCGCGGGAAAAGACTCCGTCTAAACGAAACAAACGTCGGGACGTCCCCCCCGTAAAAGAAGGACGTCTCCGCTGAACGGCCGTCGACAGGTCAAGGCGAATATTGCTCGCAAGGTTCGACGTCCAGAAGGGGCCAAACGAGCTCGCCGCGCATCTGGCCTTCTTCGTCCTGGAAAGCGCCTAGCCGGAGCGCGTTCGCGTCCAGCCACATAATAAACGTATGGCGATCCTCGTTGGAAACGGAGCCTTTGTGATTCTCGTCAACAAGGATCTTGCTCAACTTCGATTCGGACGCGCCGACGCGACCGGGGCGAGACCTAGAGCCGCCATGCGTTCCCGTCGTCGTCAACCCTCCGCGCATCGAACCGCTGTAATAATAGACGTACGGACGCAAGTCTTCATGGTCCATCTTTTTCGGTTCGACGTCTTTTTCAATATGGCACGTTACGCAACGTTCCTCCACGATCGGCTTAATCAATCGATAGTAGTTAATCGGTTCGACGGGGCCGCATTCGGGCTCGAGTTTCGACGGTTTGCGCTGGAACGCGAGAGGCTGCGCCGATTCGGAGGTATTCGAGACGCTCTCGGTCGTCGGTTCGTGACAACCCACGCAGACGAGCTTTTCGCCCGGATGAACAAACGCTGCGGCGCGCATCGTCTGAACCGCCATATAGTTCTCGTCCAACGCCTGGAAAATCAGCTGTTTTCCATAAGGCGCTTCAAAATAAGCGCTCCCGTCTTCTTCTACCGGCACGGTTCCCAACGGAATTCGCGGGGTGTTTTCCGTCGCATAGCCGATAAACGGCAAATCCATCCACGGATTCGATTTAGGGATAACCTGTAGAACGCGGAGTCGCTTAATCGGACGATCTTCCGGGAAAGGTCGGTCATGAATATTTACGTTGACCACGCCGATCGTCGCCGTTTTGTCCGCGTTGACGAAATCTTCCCCTTGCGCCGTCTGCTGAGCGACTACCGGGGGAACAGGACGCGGCTGAATCGGAATCGGTTCCGTCAAACGAAGACGCGGATCGTATCCGATCGGAAGAATCTCGCGCTCGCACAAAAGCTCTTCGTTTCCGTAACGATCAAGTAGAACAAGATCTTCCCAGCTATTGCACAAATAAAGATCTGCGCTCAACGCCCACGGAGCGCCGTAGCGGTATTGACTGCGATCGATCGCTTCCGATTCAGGAAACGCTTCGTAGGGAGTAATACGACGAATCTGACTCATATGATTGTCGTTAGGAACGCGAATATCGAGCATGCACAAAGAGCCAAACGACTCCCCATGATGCGGCGCGGCGGTAAAAACATATTTGTGAGAACCGGGAATCGGACAGAACTGCATTTGCGTCATCGGCAATCCCGACGGCGCGTCGTCGCATTGACCAAAGCGGTGGTCTCCGTGTTCGCAATCTTCGAACGTGTCCCAGGGATAAGGATAATTCCCTTGCGGGGAACGCGGATTGCGTCCGTCGGGCGCGCAAGTCCAGAACGTCGAACCAAGACAGTTCTCCCGGTCGGTATAATCCCAACGCGAATAAACTAACGCGCCGTTATTGTCGACGACGGGTCTCCATTCGCTCGTTTCAAAGAAGCTGATTGGGTAAATATCCGATCCGTCTTTCTTCATCGAATGCAAAACGGACGTCGTTACCCGTAACGACGCGCCCTCGGCGAAACAACGAATGAATCCGCCGCGACGTTCGGAACAAAAAACAAGTCGGCCGGACGGAAGTTCGCAGACGTCGAAATCGTTGTAGGCTCCGTCGGTCAGCTGTTCGATTTCGTCGCCGTCGTTTTAAAAATGCTCCAAGTTGTCTCCGGAGTCCATATCCATCGGTGCTCCTGAGAATTGCACCACGAGAAATAGATCGTTTTACCGTCGTAACTTAATTCCGGCTTATAGAACGAGCCGGTATTCAATTCGCGACCGGCAAGACGTTTGTGCAAAGCGGTCGGAACGACTTTTTTTCCGCCGATCAAATCGACGATTTGCGGATCTTTTTCTTTCCAATTGACAAGCGCAAAAATACCGCCGCCGCGAATCGTATTGAATCCGTAAATTTGCGTCGCCATGTGTCCGCCGATACGGTCGGTGTTAAACTTGTTCGTCAAACGCGAACCGGCGTAACAACCGCGCGCCAAAAACATAATGCGATCCAGATCGGCGACTTCGTCTTGCGCGAACATGATCAAACGGCGAAAAGCGCAGGCGATAAAATAATCGGCGACGGCAATCGATTCGTCGTTTGAATAAACGTCGGCGGCGACGCCGTTGGCGACCGCTTTTTCGAAAAGCTCAAATTCGGAGCGTAGTCGTTGAAAAGATTCGGCGGCGACGTCAAAAGAACCGGCGTCCAGCATCGCGCGAACGCGGCGAACGACAACTTGAACGGGCGTTTTCTCCCGATCCGGATAAACTAAGGCGTTTTCGTCATAGACTTGTTCGGCGGCTCCGCGAGGAGGCTGCCGCTCGCCGCTAATCTCCTTTTTCAATTCAAGAAAACGCTCGCCCCAATTGGCGCATACTCCTTCGCGGAAACTATCGGCGTTAAACGATTTCAAACCAAGATCGGCGACGCGTTTGTCAAAAGCCTGTTTATCAATCGCCTGAATCGGAATATTTTTCGCCGGTTTTTCGCCCGGTTTCACGTCGATTTCCAAACCGCCGGTCGGAAAAAGATGATCGAGCGAGACGTTTGTGGTCGTTTGAAGTTTCCCGTTCAATTTATTCGCCAAAACGCCCTCGACGGCGACGTCGGCGACGTCGTTCCAACGATCGAAGCCAAGTTCGTCGAAAGACATAATCTGTCCTTCCGCTTCCGAATCGCGCGCAGCTTGCAGATACTTCGGCACGTTGGCAAATCGGTCGACCTTCAACGCTTCTTGCGCGGGAACCGTCTTCTCAAGGGTATGGTCGAACTCCGCGCGTCGCGCCGCCAAGCTCGTCGAGTTTGATCCGTCAAAGTGCGACGCGAGAATTGTGTCGTCATTTGTTTCAAACGGTTTCGTGGGAACAGCGTCGGGCGAAAATTGAAGAATTCCCTTAGTAACACGCAATTCGTCGATCACGCCGTTGCAATATAGCGTTCTTTCGACAAGAGAGCCAATCGCAAATTTTGCGTCTTCCGGAGTTGCGGAATAATCGCCGTCAAGTTTTCCGGAACCGACAAGACGTCCGTCGACAAAAAGCCGCGCCTCGTCGACGTCCATCTCAAGCCCGATATAATGAACTTTGCCGTCGACGAGATCGTAATCGGCCTGGATCGTCTGCTCCGACTTATTACCGGGCACATAGAGAGAAAGTTTCCCGCTCCCTGTGAACGAATACAACTCCCAATGTCTGGGCGACGATTTCTCTTCGTTTGCGAGTAAAATTTGAAAATTTTCGCGCGAATCAACGCGAGCCCATAATTCCACGGTAAACGGACGAGTGTTAAACAATTCGTCGCTTGGGAAAACAAACGAGTTATGTCTTGGCGCTATCGCGGAGCCAAATTCCGGCTTGAACGATTCCACGAAAAGATCGTTCATGAAGAAATCGGGAACGTCGACCGCCGAATCAACGGCGCTAATACGATTAACCGTCGGCGGCAGTTGCGCGACGCCGATTCTGTCCAGCCCAATAAAGGCCGACGCCATCGTCAAAAGGAGTAAAACGCGTTTCATAAACAACTTCCTAAGAGGATTCGTTAAAAATCCGTTCGTTATTTCAGCGGAGCGACTTCAA
>CAMZEO010000223.1 GCA_947305735.1 uncultured Planctomycetales bacterium
GACGAAGAATAAGAAGTCTCTGTAAGGTCGCGTACAAAAAGCGTTCGTCTCTAAAAAGGGACGAACGCTTTTATGTTTAAAAAGCGATCATGTTTCAGGGGATCCAGACCTACTTCGCGGGAACGTGAACGGGAGCGCCAACTTCAAATGTTTCCGCAACGTTGTCCTTACCGATCGTAATCGTAAGATCCGTCGTGTCTAACGATTTGTACTTCAGGTCTACCGTTTCAAAATCTTGACCAGTATTACCCGATTCTCCATATTCTTCGGACTCGGACGCTCCTTCTGTAACAACTTTCCTGACCAGGACTTTAGCGTTTCCCTGTTGCGCGCCGGCAAATCCGTAGGTCATCATGGTCGCGACGCCTTTCTCGTCCGTCGTGCCGCTGGTTCTGTACTTGACTTGCGCGTCGTATTCCAGATCAATCGTGGCTCCAGCCAAAGGATTTCCTTCCTGGGTAATCGTAATCGCGCAGGGAGTCATGTCGTCGGGAAGGTCGGCTGGACGCAAAGTCTTCGGACCGCACCCAAGAAAAGTCGCCAGAATCAAAACGCAGGAGAAACAAACAGTAAATTTTTTCATCGTCATAACTTTCTAAAAACAGAAAAACAGCGGTCGACGCAGGAAACTTCGACCGCCGTCGTTATCGATAATCCGGCGTTTTACGATGAAACGCCAACGCATACGACTTTAGAAACGCCGTCAAGGCAACGTGGTAGTTTCTCCACCGTTCGGAGACCCCAAAGCGCCCCAAACGCCAAGGGGGCTCTTGCCGGTAAGATACATACCGGTCTTAATATCGGACAAACCGTTCGTGTCAACAGTGTCGGAAATAAAACGAACGGAACCGTCGACCAATCCCGCGTTGACGCCTCCAGAGTGATAGCTTGTAGGCGCGAGCATATGAACCTGCCCCTGTTCCTGGTTATACTTGAAGCAAGAAGGCGAGTTAGGCGGCATAACCGTGGTAAACGCCGTGAGGAGCGGGAGACGATCAAGCCAGTTCCCGCATCGAGGATGCTGAACAATCGAATACTGCGCGTCGTTGTAAGTATTGGGATCGCTGGGACTCCTCGTATTCATACAGAGGCTGGGTCTGGCAACCCAGGTTCCCAGGTCGAAACCATTGTAGAACACAACCCCGCCGCGAATCTTGTTAAGACCGTAATTACCCGCGCAAGCTTCTGAACAAAGGATCGTGTTGCTCGTGCCGTCGGTGACGAACGACAAAGACTGCCTTTCAAACATGAAGAAAAGCGAACGATGCGCGCAGTTACCGGTTCTTTCCGTTCTCGAGTTAGGGACGCGGTCAGTATTGCCGTTAGCGGACGTAGTCATCCACATACTGTCGTTGCTGTTGTCCAGACGCGCGACGCAGTCGGCCATCGAAACGACAATATTAGTCGGACGACCGTCGTGGTTGTGATTCCCGCCCAACTTAACAAGCTGACCGTTCCAGGAATCGGAAGGACAAAGGAACGTTGTCACTTTGGTCGTGCGGATTTGCCACGCGGTCGAACCGTCGGCGGAAGGAAGCCAAGGCTGGGTCGGACCGGAAGAAGAATCGATCGCTTGTCTCAACGAGGCCTGTTCAATAAAGGGAAGAAGCTGATAATGAACGCTGAAACGACCTGTTTTAACGCCGTTTCCCCAAGCGCCTTGCGAGGGCAGGTACTCGTTGGCGTCGTAGAAATTGTGAACCGCAAGGCAGAACTGCTTAATATTATTCGTGCATTGCATACGACGCGCCGCTTCGCGAGCCGCCTGAACGGCGGGAAGCAATAGACCAATCAGGATACCGATGATCGCAATGACGACCAACAGTTCGACGAGCGTAAAGCCCGTCCAACTCTCTTTGCGTGAAATTTTAAGACGATTCATAAAAAACTCCTTAACCTTAACAGTGACTTACAAATATAACTCCAATGGTCGTCTAAGCAGAACATGACGCGCTAAAAGGACGACGAATCAAAAGACTCCGCGTCGACGACAACTGCTCTTTGAACGCGTTCCGGCAGGTTGAAACCAACATCTACCCTCACGCGATTAATTGTACACACGTGAACGCGCCTTGTCAATCGGACGCTTTATCATACGAATCATTTCCCACAAGCGAATAAATCGCGCTTTTTTCAAACAATGCGTTTTTTCAATTTGTTTATCCGAAGACTTTGCCTATTCGTAGTTTCAGGCCGCGTCGGACCGCTCTTCGAAGCGGCTTGCCGTCAAACGGAACCCGTCGCGCGACCGTTCGGTTTTTTGTCAGATTGACAATATCGTGTTGGAAACGCGCGCCAAGACGTTCCGCGCGAATCTCGATCCCGCCAGGAAAGACCGCAAAAAAATAATCTATGACGAGAACGACGCCTTGAAGAAAGCTTGGTTTCGCATTACAATGGCAAAACGCGCGTTTTGTCGCGTTTGTAAGACCTTTACGTTGAGAGTGTTCGTCATGGCAAAAGAACGTCCCGCTACTAACTTGGAAAAGTTACGAAACATCGGCGTCGTCGCTCATATTGACGCCGGTAAAACGACCGTAACCGAAAAAATGCTCTTCTATTCGTCCTTTGTGCATAAGGTTGGCATGGTCGACGCGGGCACGACGGTAACAGACTTTGATCCGGAAGAGCGGGAACGCGGAATCACTATCAACGCCGCCTGCGTTACGTTCGATTGGAATGGTCTTGCGTTTAATCTAATCGACACGCCGGGACACGTTGATTTTACCGCCGAAGTGGAACGTTCCTTGCGCGTTTTGGACGGCGCGGTCGTCGTCTTCAGCGCGCGCGAAGGAGTTGAAGCGCAAAGCGAAACCGTCTGGCGACAAGCGGATAAATACCACGTTCCGCGTATCGCGTTCATCAACAAAATGGATCGCGAAGGGGCCGACTTCTACTCCGTAATCGAGGAAATCGAAGAACGTCTGAACGCCAAGCCCGTAGTCGTGGCTATTCCGGTAGGCGCAGGTCCGCCTCACCTTACGGGCGCGTTTCGCGGAACGATCGACCTCGTCGAAATGAAACAACTGACATTCGATTCCGAGTCGCAAGGCGAAAAATTTATAGCGTCTGAAATTGAATCGGAAATGTTGGATCAGGCAAATCTCTATCGTGAGAAATTACTCGACGACCTTTCTATGTTCAGCGACGAAATGACCGAGCGCCTCCTTTCGGGCGAAGATATTTCTCCGGAAATGATTCGCTCTGTTCTCCGCTCGGCCACGCTCTCCGACATGTGCGTTCCAGTCTTCTGCGGTTCGGCTCTTGACGGAATTGGCGTTCAACCGGTAATGGACGGCGTTTGCTATTATTTGCCCGCGCCTAACGACCTCCCGGCAATCGAAGGAATAAATCCGGAAAAACCGGAGAAGAAAGAAACGCGCGAACTTACCGCCGACGATCCGTTTTGCGCTTTGATTTTTAAAATCGAAACGCATTCCCATGGAGATATGTATTTCCTCCGCGTTTATTCAGGAACTCTTAAAGCAAACTCGCGCGTTCTCAATCCTCGCGCCAAAGAAAAGGAAAATATCCCGCAAATCTGGCGCATTCAAGCCGACCACCGTTCCCTTGTCGACTCCGTCTCCGCCGGCGATATCTGCGGCGTTATAGGCCTTCGATTCAGCGTGACCGGCGACACGCTGTGCGACGTCAAACATCCTATCCTGCTGGAATCAATCACGTTCCCGCAAACGGTCGTCTCGATGGCCATCGAACCGGAGTCTTCCGACGAACATAAGAAACTCAAGCAGGTTCTCGAATCCATGAGGCGTCAAGATCCCACGTTCCAGGCGTCGATCAATGAAGAAACGGGACAAACGCTAGTATCCGGAATGGGCGAGTTGCATCTGGAAGTTGTCAAGCACCGGCTTCTTCGCGAATATAAGCTGAAAGTGCGCGTGCGCGAACCTCGCGTCAGCTATCGTGAAACGCTTAAAAACGCGTCGGAAGTCGAGGGAGGAGGGCAGCGCATGCTTGGGGGAGTCAAGCATTTCGCCGAAGTGTCGCTTCGAATGGAACCTCTTGAAGACAGTCAGGAAATTAAAATTGTCGACGCCGTTAAAGACGAAGCTTTTAAACCCGAATGGCGTGAAATTGTTGGGGAAGCTCTTCATGAAGAAACTCAGGGCGGAGGTCAGCTCGGGTTCCCGCTCATTGGCGTTAAACTAACTATTTTAGGAGGTCAATTCAGCGAAACGGACACCGACGAAGTCGCGCTTCGATACGCCGTCGGCGACGCGTATCGCAAGGGACTGCGGGAAAGCGGAATCGTATTGCTCGAACCGATTATGAAGCAGGAAATTCAAACGCCCGACGAATATGTCGGCGACGTTGTGAGCGACATTAATCAACGGCGCGGCGTCGTTTCCAATACGCACAACCGCGGCAAATTCACCATCGTCGAAGCCGAGACGCCTTTATCAAGTTTGTTCGGGTATTCGTCGGCGTTGCTCGGTTTAACCAAGGGGCGCGCAAGTTCTTCCATGGAACTGTCAAAATACGGTCCGGCGCCCAACGAAGTCGTCAAAAGCTTTATGCTTGAATGAGCGACATTCCAACCTTGGGAATCTTTTCAACTATCTTTTTTCGGAAGGTATGCACATATAATGGAAACATCGTTTCAACGTTCGGCGACTCCGTTAGAAAAGGCGGAAGACTTCATCAACAACGAAACTCAATTCCACCTTGGAGTTCTAACGACGGAGCAATCGCACCCGAAAACGCGAACGCTCTCGCAAACCCTCGCAACCGACGTTCCCGCAGGTATGCGTCAACTGTATTCCGTAGACGACGATCTGCCGCCCGTCTTAAAAAAAACGATCGCGTCAAAAGAATTCGCCAAGTTGGAAGAGACAATTTACAAGTCTCTTTCTTCCGGCGGAAAAGTCAGTTTCAGCGGCTGTGGAGCGACGGGACGACTATCGATCCTGCTCGACGCGGCCAATAAGAAGTTTTGTAGACAAAGCGCTGAAAAATTACCGAATCGCGCCGAATACTTCCAAAAATTGTCGCGGCAGACAAACGCTATTATGACGGGCGGAGACTTCGCATTAATCCGATCCGTTGAGAGTTTTGAAGACTTCATTTCTTTTGGCAAGCGACAGTTTCAAGAGTCGGGAATCGGAACTAACGACGTCCTTGTCGCCATCAGCGAAGGAGGCGAGACGTCCTCGGTAATCGGCACGATTCACGCCGCGCTCGAAGCGAACATCCCAACATTCTTCCTCTTTAACAATCCTTCCGACCTGATGGCGTCGCGAGTCGAACGATCTCGCGTCGTTATTGAAGATCCTCGCGTTACCGTCGTCAACTTGACGACCGGACCAATGGCAATCGCCGGATCAACGCGTATGCAAGCGACGACGATCGAGTTGCTTGCGGCAGGTTTCGCGTTTGAAACGGCGCTGACGAAGTATCTTAAAGAATCGCTCGACGCGCGGGAATTTGACGCGCTGGGTTTTGAGGTGAAAACGCCTGATGAAAAGGCCGCCGCTTTCGACGTCATGCTCGAAGAAATACGCTCCGACGAAAACGTGGCGACTGCGGCGGATTACGTTGATTTCGAATGCGATCTCTATAAAAAAGGCGGACGCGTCACTTACTTTGCGCGAGACTACTCGCTCGATATTTTCACCGACACCACCGAGCGTTCGCCTACCTTTAAAATTCCGCCGTTTCGTTCGCTCGACGAAACGGACGCGCCCGCGCCGTGGGCGTTTGTAAAAGATCCGCAACGTTCTGCGAAAGAAGCTTGGATATGGTTGCTGGGCGGAGTCGAGCCCAGATGCCTCGAATGGAAGTCGGACGATTATCGGGCGTTGGGGGGAACGGAAGCGCAAATATCGGATCCGCCCCAAATCGGTCGTCAAAAGGTATACCGCTTCCCGATTGGCAACGAACAGGATTCATCGCGTTACGAGGGCGTTCCCAACGCGGCGGTCGCGGTTTTAGCAGATTCAGAAACGAAACGTTGGGGCGACGAAAACGACGAGTGGTTCTCCGCGTTCGTCGAATGTTCCAAACCTTTCGAGCAAAGAATCGGCTTCTTACTAAACAACACGCTTGCCAAGACAATCGAGAAGCCAACGGTCTCTCCTTGCGTCGCTTCGGCAAAAATCTACGCGTTTAACGTGGCGATACCTTCCACCCCGCTTGACGTTTTCGGACATATCGCCTTGAAACTCGTCTTAAACAATATTTCAACGGCGACGATGGGTAAGTTCGGTCGTCTCAACGGCAATTGGATGGCTCACGTCGACGCGACAAATAAAAAACTCATCGACAGAAGCGTTCGTCTCGTCTCGGAAATCGCTAAAGTCGATTATAAAACGGCGTGCGTCACATTGTTCGAAGCTCTTGAAGAAATGGAAACCTGGTCTCTCGATCGCAAAAAGACGATTTCCCCGGCGGCGTACGCCGTCGAGCTCTTGCGGAAAAAGCAATAAACGTCGTTTACGCGTTTTCGTTTCTCCTTCACAATCCAGTCCTTTAAGGGACGTTTTTTGAACGTCCCCGCGACAAACGCAGTAGGCGCGCGTCGTTTTCTCGACGGCGCGTTTTGAGTTATTATCTGGCGTGAGTTCGCTGGAAGGCGCGTTGCGTTCGACGCGTCTTGATT